>DASYCF010001363.1:0-2314 GCA_036500365.1 Byssovorax sp. | reverse complement strand
CCGTCATGTTCAAGCTCGCCCTCGACCGCGCCGGCGAGACCTCGAAGGCGCCGCGCGCCTCGCTAGCGTCGCTGACCGAGGCCGCGCACGGCTGAGGCGAGCGACGGCCGGCTGCCTGGACCTCGACACCGGCTGTCGGCGCACGGCGCGCCGTGGCAGGATCGGGCGATGCTTTCCGCCGTACCTCGTCTCCGTCGTTCCATCGTCGCGATCTGCGCGCTGCTCGCGGCCGGCTGCTCGGCCGCGTCGTCCGGATCGGGTGACGGCTTCACCGGCGACTCGAGCGGCAAGGGCGCCGGCGCCGGCGACGCGACGAGCGCGACGTCGACGACCGCCGCCGGCTTCGGCGGGTTCGCGCCCGGCGCGGGGGGCGCCGAGCCGGTCACGTCGACCGGCGCGGGAGCGGGCGGCGGCGGCGCGCAGGAGGTCTTCGCGCACGGCCCGTCGGTCCTCTACAAGCTCGACCCAGTCACGAACGCCGTCACCGAGATCGGTCATTTCCAGGGCTGCGATCAGATCATCGACATCGCGATCGACAAGGACGGCGTGATGTTCGGCACGACGTCGAGCAACCTGTTCACGATCGACAAGACGACCGCGCGCTGCACGCACGTCGCGAACGGCTCGTACCCGAACTCGCTGTCGCTCGTGCCCCAGGGCACGCTCGATCCGAACGAGGAGGCGCTCGTCGGCTACGTGGGCGGCGACTACATCCGCATCGACAAGACGACGGGCGCGATCTCGCAGATCGGCACCATCGGCCACGGCTACTCGTCGAGCGGCGACATCGTGTCCGTCATCGGAGGCGGCACGTACCTCACCGTCAACGGCAGCGGCTGCGGCGACTGCATCGTGCAGGTCGACCCGGCGACGGGCGCGCTCGTGAGCATGATCGGCAGCCTGAACCACGCGCAGGTCTTCGGCCTCGCGTTCTGGGGCGGCGCCGCGTACGGCTTCGACAACGGCGGGCAGCTGTTCTCCATCGATCTCACGAACGCGCAGACCACGCTGATCCCGACGGGCGGGCTCGACGTGCCGCAGTTCTGGGGCGCCGGCAGCTCCACGAGCGCTCCGCTCGTGATGCCGCACTGAGACGCCTGTCCGCGTGGGCCACGCGAGCGCGTGGTCGAGGGGGTGCGCGGCGCGTCCGACGCTGCGGCAGCGGGCGCGGAGCATCGATCGACGAGCGCCGGCGGGAACGTCGCCTTCGTCATCGACGCCTCTCTTTGTCGTCCCTCTTCTTCTGCTTGTCGTCGGGCGGCTTGACGTGTCGACGCGCGTCGTCGGCGGCGCGCGCGGGCGCCGCCGCGAGGACGCCGAGCAGCTCGACCTCGGCGACGGCGCGCGCGAGGGCGAAGGCGTCGACCGCGCGCCCCTCGTCGAGGGCCGAGAGGACGAGCTTCTCGAGGCCACCGACGAAGAGGCGCGCGACGACGGCGACGTCGACCGCCCGGGCGAAGCCCATCTCGATGGCCGCGTCGAGGTCCGCGCGCACGACGGCGACGATCTTCGCGTCGAGGCGCGCGAGCAGGTCGTCGACCACGCCGTCGGCGCCGCGCCCTGCGCGGAGGACGAGCCGCGTCGCGTCGGGCTGATCGAAGACGGCCGCGAAGACGTGCGCCACGCGCAGCGCGACGAACGCGACGAGCTCGACGTCGGCCGGGCGAACGCCGGCGGGCGCGCGGAGCGGCGCGCGCATCGCGATCGCGGCGTCGACCTGGCGCTCGATCCGATCGGCGAGGGCGACGAGCACGTCGCGCTTGTCTTCGAAGTGCTGGTACAGCGTCGCGCGGCCGATGCCCGCGCGGGCGCACACGTCGGCGATCGACGAGCCGTGGTAGCCCCGCTCGGCGAAGACCCGGAGCGCGCAGTCGAGGATCTGCTCGCGCCGGTCGTCGGCGGCCTTGTAGGTCCGCCTCGCAAGAACTGACATGTCAGTTCTTTGGTACACGCCCGTTTCCGCCCGGTCAACGTGGGCTCGCTCGACGCGTGTGGGCCTCCGTGCGACTTCCGGCTCGTGCGGGCTCCTCGTTTCGGGCGGATTTCGTCGCTCGCTCTGAAGGTTCGCGCTCGCTTCGGTGAAATACCCCCGATGAGCTTCAATCGAATCCCTGATCGCAGCGGCGCGGCCCTCGCGGACCGCGATCGCCGCACCTTTCTTCGCGTCGTCGGCGCCGGCGCGTGCGCGTTCGCGGCCGGCGGCTGCGCCGCCGACACGTCGGGTTCCCACTCGAGCAGCGGCGACGGCGGCGCCGGCACGACCGGCCCGGTCACCTCCAGCAGCTCCAGCAGCTCGAGCGCGAGCGGCACCGGG
>DASYCF010001362.1:0-4503 GCA_036500365.1 Byssovorax sp. | reverse complement strand
CGCGCAGCGCTTCGCGAAGCTGCGCGCGGAGGAGATGCTGACGCGCCAGACGGAGCACTTCGGCAGCGGCACCGCGTTCCTGCGCGCCGGCTACCAGTTCACCGTCGAAGAGCACCCGATGGACGCGATGAACCAGAAGTACTTCGCCATCGCGTGCGAGCACTTCGGGAACCTGTCGGCGCAGTCGCCGCAAATCGCGAAGCGCATCCCGATCGCCTACGCCGAGACGTACCACTGCGACGTGACGGCCATCCCCGCGAGCGTGCAGTTCCGGCCGAAGCGCGAGACGACCATGCCGCGCATCTACGGCCTCGAGCACGGCCTCATCGACGGAGAGCAGACGAGCGACTACGCCCAGATCGACGACAAGGGCCGCTACAAGGTCAAATTCTTCTTCGACGAGAGCGCCCTCAAGGACGGCCAAGCGTCGACGTGGGTCCGCCAGATGCAGCCCCACGGCGGCGGGATCGAGGGCTTCCACTTCCCCCTCCGCAAAGGCACCGAGGTCGTGCTGAGCTTCCTCGGCGGCGACCCCGACCGCCCGGTCATCGCCGGCGTCGTGAACACGACCAGCACGCCGAGCCCGATCACGTCGGCGAACAACACGCGCAACGTGATCCAGACGGGCGGCCGAAACCGCTTCGAGATGGAGGATCAAGACGGCATCCAGAAGATCAGCGTCTCGACCCCGACCGCGAGCACGTTCCTGAAGATGGGCGCGACCGACGCGGGCCACGAGCTGACGCTGCATACCGCCGCGAACTCGCTGATTCAGACGGACACGAACCACGACCACATCGTCGGCGCTGCCATGACCGAAAAGGTGACGGGCCCGGTGACCGAGACGTACAGCGCGACGCACACGACCGTGGTCTCAGGTGCTCACAGCCTGACGATCTCGGGCCCCCGCACCGTGAAAGTCGGCGCGGCGCACGACGTGACGATCACGGGGCCCCAAACCGAGACGATCAACGGCGCGTACACGCAGCACTGCAACGCGACGTCGACTCGCACGGTCATCGGAAGCGAGACGGACACGGTGGTCGGCACCGCGACGCGAATTGTGACGTCCACCGGATCCGAGACGTACTCGGCGAACTACAACCACACGGTCGGCGCGGCGATGGTTCAGAAAACTGGCGGCACGTTCACGCAGACGATCGGTGGAGCCATGAACGTCACGGCCGGGCCCACTTGGTTCAAGCTCGGCCCCGTTGACTTCAAGAAGGACGCGCATGCGAGCGTGACTTTCGGACTGACGAGTGACACGTTCATTGGTGGCCGCCACAGCACGAACGTGGGCATCAATGTGACGGCAAACGCAGCGAGCAATCTCACGCTCGCTCTGTCATCAGACATCACCCTCGCCAAGGCTGTGAAAGCCACGCATGGGGCTAGTCTGGAACTCAACCAGCCGAGCGTCGCCAAGCTCTCTTCCGGTCTTGTCACGATAACCGCGACGGGCAAGGTCGGCATTCAGGCTATGGGAAACCTCGTACTTGAAACGGTCGGAGTTGGTACACTCAAGGGCTCGATCGTCAAGATCGGCTGAACTGCATGCACCAATTCTTCGCTACGGTGTTCGAAGTCGTCGTCGCCAACCGTACTTGTCGAATTGGTGCGGATGTTGCGATCGGCAACAAACGGCTGCTTCAGGCGACGACTGCCCCCACCGACTGGCAATTCACCGACGAACCCGGGCGACACAAGTCACACGGCGAGTTCCTTGTGGTAGGGCGCGCATTTCCTCGGGGCGACGTTTCATCTTGTGCCGTTCAGGTCGACGCGATCGAAAAGTCGGTCGCGCTCTTCGGTGATCGCATCTGGGGCGCCGCCTCTCCCTCGAAGCCCGCGCCGCGCGCAGAGGTGCCGCTCACCTGGGAGAACGCATTCGGGGGACCGAAGTTTGCGCACAATCCCCTCGGCAAGGGCATCGCGGCCGACGAGGACGGGGTCGTGCGGCTGCCCAACATCGAGGATCCGAATCAGCTCATCGCCTCTCCGTCCGATCGGCCGAAGCCGGTCGGGTTCGGGCCGATCGACGCGACGTGGCCCTCGCGGCGGAAGAAGCTCGGCACGTACGACGACGCGTGGCTCGAGGAGCGGTGGCCGGATTTTCCCGTCGATCTCGATCCCACGTACTTCAACGTCGCGCCCGAGGATCAGTGGCTCCCCGAGGGGCAATGGTGGCGCGGGGACGAGGCGGTGCGGTTCGAGAACATGCACCCCGAGAAGCCCGTCGTCGAGGGCAAGCTCCCCGGCGTGAAGGCGCGGTGCTTCGTCGAGCGGCGCGGCGAAGGCGGTGCGTACGTCTTTCACGAGGTCGCCATGCGCCTCGAGACGCTCGTGCTCCTGCCCAACGAGGAGCGCGCCATCCTGCTGTTCCGCGGCACTGTCCCCGGCACCGACGAAGACGGCGACGACATTCGCCACCTGCTCGCCGCGCTCGAGGGGCTCGACGAGCCGAAGACGTTCGAGCACTACAAGGCTGCATTCGAAAAGCGCCTCGATCGCAAGGCCGCCGCGCGCCTCAAGGACGATGACCTCTTGCCCTCGTGGGTCAAGCTCACCTCCGGCATGGTCGACGTCGACCCCACGCTCCAAGACCTCTACGCCAAGGAAGACCTCACCTCGAAGAACATGCGGCGGCGCGCCGAGAAGGAGCTCGCCAACGTTCGACAAGACCTCGTCGAGCGCGGGCTCGATCCCGACGCGCATGGCGTGCCGAAGGAGCTCCCGCCGCCGATCGAGAACCTCGACGAAGAGGCCGCGGACAAGATGCTGGCCGAGGCCGAGGCCGAGGCCGACGTCCTCAAGAAGCAGGCCGAGGCGATGATGGCCGCCGAGATGAATCGCGCGCGGCAAGTCTGCGCCGAGAACGGCATCGATTTCGACGCGAAGCTCGCCGAGAACAAGAAGAAGGAGGGCGGCCCGCCGAAGTGGAAGCCGGATGACGTGCTCGTCCCGCTCGCCGACGCGGCCGAGCTCGTCCGCAACGCCGAGACCCCCGACGCCGAGAACAAGGCGCTCGCAAAGCTCAACGAGCCCGGGTTTCGCGAGTCGCTCGAAGAGATGCGCGCGGGCCTCATCGCGATGTATCGCGGCAACGCGCAGTATTTCCCTGCTGCTTGGCCGCTCGAGGGCGACGAGGCGGCGACCACGCGCGAGGCGATCGCCGCCGAGTACGCCGCGAAGAGGAGCTTCGCCGAGCGCGACCTCACCGGCGCGGACCTCAGCAAGCTCGACCTGCGCGGCGCCGACTTCCGCCTCGCGCTCCTCGAGAAGGCCGATCTCCACGGCGCGAACCTCGAGGGCGCCGACTTCACCGGCGCCGTCCTCGCGCGCGCCGACCTCGAGGGCGCCAAGACCAAGGGCGTGAAGCTCGCGGGCGCGAACCTCGCCGAGGCGCGGCTCATGAAGCTCGACCTCCCCGGCGTCGATCTGCGCGGCGCCGTGCTGACGAAGGCGCAGCTCGGCGGCGCGAACCTCCACGGCGCGAACCTCGACGGCGCCGACCTCGCCGAGGTCGATCTCACCGCCGCCGACCTCGCCGCGGCGAGCGCGCAGAAGGCACAGTTCACCGGCGCCACGGTCGAGCGCGCGCGCTTCACGGGCGCCGACTTGACCGAGGCCGTGTTCCATTCGCTCGACCTCGGCGGCCTCGATTTCTCGGGCGCGCGCCTCGAGAAGGTCGAGCTCCACGAGTGCCTCGGCGAGAAGACGAAGTTCGCCGGCGCGCACATGAAGAACGCGCGCTTCTCGCACATCGATCGGCGCTCGTGCTTCGACGGCGCCGACTTCGAGAAGGCGAACCTCGAGCACGCGAACCTCCGCGACGTCGAGCTCAAGGGCGCGCACTTCGCCGGCGCCGACCTCGGCGACGCCGACCTTTCGAAGGCCGACTGCGAGGGCGCGAACTTCCACCGGGCGCGCGCGAAGAGCTCGCTCTGGATCCGCACGAAGCTCAAGGGCGCGCGGCTCGCGGGGGCGAACCTGCGCGAGGCGACGCTGACGCGCGCCGACCTCGCCGGCGCGAGCCTCGAGGGCGCGAACCTCTTCGGCGCGAACCTGATGTACGTGCACGTCGACGGCGCGACGAACATCGACCGCGCCGAGCTCGGCCAGATCGCCTTCCGGAAGGAGCGTGCGAAGTGACCAAGGACGAGCTGGTCGCGATGGTGAAGGGTGGCGAGGTCTTCGAAAAGGCGGACCTCTCCGGCCTCGACCTCGCGGGCGCGGACCTCGGCGGGGGCATCTTCGAGCGCGTCGACTTCTCGCGTTCGAATTTGACCGACGCGAAGCTCAAGGAGTGCACGTTCTCGCGCTGCTCGTTCGAGGGCGCCGAGCTCGTGCGCGCGAACCTGCACCACGTGATCATGCACGCGTGCAAGCTCGTGCTCGCGACGTTCGAAGACGCGTACGCCCCGCTGCTCTCGCTCTCCGCGTGCGACGTGACGATGGCGCGCTTCTCGGGGGCCATGCTGTTCGGCGCGTCGATCGGCG
>DASYCF010001361.1:0-2426 GCA_036500365.1 Byssovorax sp. | reverse complement strand
CGAACCGGCGGCGCTCGCCGCCGCGGGGCTCGGCCCGCACGCGGCCCCGCTGCTCGCCGCGCTGGACGGTCTCGGTCCAGGCGGCGTCGCGCGGGCTGCGCGGATCGCCATCGCCGAGCGCGTCCACCGCCCGCCGCCGCTCCTGCAGCTCGTGTGGACCGGCCCCGAGCCGCGCGCGAGCGTCGCGCGGGACACGTCGCTCGTGGTGCGGCAGCTCTTCGAGAGCGCGCGGGCGTCCGTGATCGTCGCCGGCTATACCTTCGACGACCCGCACATCCTCGAGCCGCTCCACGCCGCGATGCGCGATCGCGCCGTCGAGGCGACCCTCTTCCTCGACATCGCCGGCGACGCCCCCGACGTCGCGAGCGCCGACGCCCTCGTGGCCAAGCAGGTGGACCACTTCTTCCGCAGCGTCTGGTCCTTCGGCCCTCCGCGCCCGACCGTGTACTACGACCCGAGGACGGCGCTCCGCGGCCCGCCGTGGGCGAGCCTTCACGCGAAGTGCATCGTCGTCGACGACGAGCGCGCGCTGGTCACGTCGGCGAACTTCACGCGGCGCGCGCAGAGTCGGAACATCGAGGTCGGTGTCCTCGTCGACGACCCGGCGTTCGGAGAGGAGCTCGCGGGTCAGTGGCGCGCGCTGGTCGCGTCCAGTCTCGTCAAGCGGTGCTCGGGATAGTCGGTCGAGGCTGCGCCCTGGCAGACCTGCCTCGTCACCGGCTGTCGACCGCCGGCGAGCGGGCGGTGGTTCGACGCGCGTCAGCCGAGCGCCCGCCGGGCCACGGCCTCGAGGGCGTCGACGAAGCGGGGGCGCGCGTTGAACGCGGGGGCCCGCTCGAGCCGCCTGAGCCCGGCGGCGCGGGCGAGGTCGGGCGCCTCGACGTCGAGGTCGTACAGCGTCTCGACGTGGTCGCACACGAAGCCGATCGGCGCGACGATCGCGTTCACCGCGCCCGACCGCGCGATCTCGCCGAACGTCGTCGGGAGGTCGGGGCCGAGCCACGCGTCGCCGGTCATGCCCTGGCTCTGGAAGGCGACTCGGGTCGACTGACCGCGCGCCTCGAGCCGCGCGGCGACGGCGCCCGCCATCTCGCGGAAGTCCTTCTCGTACGGGTCGCCAGCGTCGACGACGCGCTTCGGGAGGCTGTGCGCGGAGAGGATCACGACGACGCCCGCGCGCTCGGCCTCGTCGAACCGCGCGAGCGCCTCGTCGACGCACTCGAGCGCGGCGTCGACGAGCGCGGGCTCGAGGCCGTAGGCGGGCACCAGGGCGAGCTCGACGCCGGGCAGCGCCTTCGCCGCCTCGCGCACGGCCGCGTGGTAGACGTGCACCGACTGCGGCGCGAGCGGGAGCGACACGACGCGCTCGGCGCCGGCCGCGGCGAGCCGCGCGAGGACCTCGTCGGGGTACGGCCGCCAGAGGCGCGCGCACCACGCGACGGGCACGCCGAGCCGCGCCTCGAGCGCCTTCGCCTGCTCCTCGGTGATGCGCGACAGCGGCGAGCCGCCGATGCGCGCGTAGCGCCGCGACACCTCGTCGACGATGGCCTGCGGCGCCGGATGGCCGCGCCGGATCTTCGCGAGGAACGCGGGCATGTCCGCCAGGTCGTCGACGGTGCCGTGGCACGAGAGGAGGACGGCGTCGCGCATCGAGCCACGCTAGCTCAGCCGCCGAGAGCGCGCCGCGCCGAGGTCGCTCGACCACGCGACGCTTGAGATCCGAATAAGGATCCGCGCGGCGCACGCGGCGCACGCGGCGCTAGGGTCGCTCGGTCCATGACCCGCCTCGCCTTCGTCGCGTTCGCGTTGACCTCGGCCCTCGCCTCGGGCTGCGCCGCCGATGACGCACCGGCGGACGCGCGCGTCGCGTCGGTCGGCGTCGTCGCCGGGTCCGACGCGGTCGTCGGCGCGGTCGCCGAGGCGGGCGCGTTCACGCTCTACATCTGCGGCGGGAGCGCAGCCCGCGAGCGTCGAGATCGCCACGGCGGCGAGGAGCATCTTCATGGGGTCACTCGCCGCCGAGCATGCGGCAACGCTGCGAAGTGACGCCTTGTTCGAGCCTCAATCGGATCTTACGGACGCGGAGCCTCCCGCGCGGCGCGCGGCGCGCAGCTCGCGCGCGCGTTTGCCGGGGCGCGCGAGGTGGGCTATGGCTCCTGCCCAGTGAGGTCGGCGCAGAAGCTCGTGCTGTTCGCCGCTGCGGCGCTCGCGTTCGCCGTGGCGTGGCTCGCGCCGTCGGTCGCGCGCGCGAACATGCTGCCCGCTTGCGACGCGCGCGAGCAGGTGTCGCTCATGCCGCACGCCGACCAGCCGCGGCTGATGAGCTCCGACGCCGACCCGTCCGCCCAGCCCGACGACGAGGCCGACTGCGCCGACGTCCCGGGCGACGACTCCGCTCCCGCGGGTCGTGACAAGGCCGGCATGTG
>DASYCF010001360.1:0-3740 GCA_036500365.1 Byssovorax sp. | reverse complement strand
GCGCGGCGAGGACGCCGGTGACGCCCATCAGCGCGAGCGCGACGGGCCCGCGCGGCGCCGCCGTGAGCTCGCCAGAGGCGCGCGCCACCGCGCCCGTCGCGCCGATCATCGGCGCGTCGCCGATCGACGGCATCGAGCCGGGCCGGCCGACGAGCAGCGAGCGGACGATCGGATCGCGGACCTCGGGCGCGAGCGCGCGCGCCTCGACCCGGGCGGCCTCCGACGCGCTCTCTGCCAGCGCCGCCGCGCCGAGGAGCGCGCCCGCGCGACCGAGCAGCGGCACCTGCCCCGCGTCGACGCGCCGCACGACCGCCCCGAGCGCCGACCAGAGGCGCGCCGCGCGGTCGCCGAGCGCCGCGTCGAGCGCGAGCAGCGCGTCGATCGACGCGTACGTCGAGAGCCACACGAGCGTCGTCACGACGCGCGCCTCCGCCTCCGGCTCGTCGGGCGGCGGCGAGAGCGCGACGCCCCGCGCGAGCAGCGCCGACAGGAGCACGCGCGTCGCCGAGCCGGCCGTCTCGGCCCCGCCCCGCTCGAGCGCGCGCAGCACGTTGCCGTACTCGGTGTCGGCGTCGGCCCGCGTGATCCCGAGCCGATCGGCGACCTCGCCGAGGCCGTCCGCGAGCGACGTGCGCTGCTCGTCGGCCGCGGCGAACGCGACGGTGTGCACGAGCTTCGCGAGGTCGTCCCCGCGCGCGAGCGCTGCGATGTGCCCGAGCACGGCTTCGGGGGTGTCGTCGGCGGCCATGCGGCCGGAACGACTTAACTGAACGCGCCGACCGGAGCTAGCGACAACCGCGCGGAATGCGCGCGCGTGCGCCGGGCGTTGGTCCCTCTCACCTGCCGAGAACTGGATCGACAGGTCCGACGCCGGGTACTAAGACCCCGCACCCGCGCCTCGGCGCCGCGCGTCGAACACGCGCAAAAGCAGGAATTTACGACCGAGCCGCCGGCGGCCCAGACCCCGACCTCGCTTCGCTCGGTCACGAGGCGCGCGCGGGCTCAAGACCATGTCCAAGACGCCCCCGAAGAAGAGCCCGCCACGCGGGTCGACGAGGCCGCCCGCGAAGGTGGCGGGCTCGGGGGTCTTCGCGAGCGTGGCCGGCTTCGCGTGCGTGTGCGTCGTCGGCGGCGCGGTCGCGTGGGCGAGCGGCTGCCACGACGAGCCTCCGCCCGGGCCGAGCGCGGAGGCGCCCGCGCGCGTCTCGCAGCTCCCCGCGCCGACATCGACCGCGTCGACGGGCGCGATGGCCCGCGTCCACGCGGCGCCGAGCGCGACGGCGACCGCCGCGCCGAGCGCCGCCCCGTCCGCCGCGCCGAAGGCCGACGAGCCTTACAACGGGCCGCTCATCGGCGCGCTCGCGCTCCAGACGCTCATCTTCCCGACGATGGAGTACTCGAAGACCAAGTACCTCGGGTACCTGCGCCTCGGGGGCAAGGCGCCGGTCGATCCGAAGCCGGTCAAGAAGGAGAACTGCTCCGCCGGCTGGTACCACCTCGTCGACGGCGGCTACATCTGCGGCAAGCACGCGACGACCGACATGAACAGCCCACAGGTGAAGCTCGGCATCGCCGCGCCGAACCTCGACGATCTGCTGCCGTACAAGTACGCCTACAACACGGCCGACGGCACGCCCCTCTACCGCAGCGTCCCCTCGCGCGAGGACATGCTCAAGTACGAGCCGTACCTCGACAAGAGCAAGAAGAAGAAGCGCGACAAGGACAAGGACGACGCGAAGGACAAAGACGTCGTCGCGAGCGACGATCGCGGCGACCCCGCTGCCGCGGGTCGCGATCGCCCGAGCGACTCGCCCTACGACGGTCAGGGCGGCGGCAAGCCCGACCTCGCCGCCGCGCAAGCCGCCGGCATCCTCACCGGCCGCGCCGACGCCGAGGAGCCGCCGCGCCCCTGGTACGACCACGACCCGAAGGAGAAGGTCCAGATCAAGCTGAGCGACCTCGAGGCCGAGAGCGACTCGACGATGGCGAAGCGCATGGTGAAGGGCTTCTTCGTCGCGGTGGACAAGACCTTCGGGTGGAGCGGCCGCACTTGGTACAAGACGACCGGCGCCCTCGTCGCCCCCGCCGACCGCATGTACCTGGTGAAGGCGCCCGCGACCGTCGGCATGGAGGTGCCCGACGGCGTGAAGGCGGTCGGCTTCGTCATCACGAGCAAGTCGTCGAAGTACGACGTCACGAACGACGGCAAAGACGTCAAGGTCGTCGGCAGCGTCGCGCGGATGACCGCGTTCGGCTTGACCGGCGCGACCGCGACGCACGGCGGCACGCTGTTTCGTCAGACGACCGAGGGCTGGTGGACGAAGGCGAGCGACGGCACGATCACCGAGCCCGGCCCGCGCCCCACCGACCTCGCCCCCGGCGAAAAGTGGATCGACGTGAACCTGACGCGCAAGACCCTCGTCGCGTTCGACGGCGACAAGCCCTGGTACGCGGCGCTCGTCGCGCCCGGCAAGAAGAGCAAGAACAAGGACAAGGACCACCGCACGATCCAGGGCACGTTCCGCATCCGCGAGAAGCACATCGCCGTCACGATGGACGGCGACGGCAAGACCGCGAGCGATCTGCCGTACTCGATCGAAGACGTGCCCTACGTGCAGTATTTCGAGGGCAGCTACGCGCTCCACGCGGCGTTCTGGCACAACAACTTCGGCCACGAGATGAGCCACGGCTGCGTGAACCTGTCGCCGCTCGACGCGAAGAAGCTCTTCTTCTGGAGCGAGCCGAAGCTCCCGCGCGGCTGGCACGCGGTCTGGGCCACGGCCGAGCACCGCGGCACGCTCGTCGTCGTGCACGAGTAGAGCGGGCGCGCGAGCCGCCGGGCTTGACGCCGGGCCCCTCGTCGCAATAGTCCCCCTCTTCCCCATGGATCAATTCTCGGCGCACCTCGATCGAGGCTGGGATCTCGTGCAGCGCGGCGACACGCGCGGCGCGGAGGCCTCGGCGCGTCGCGCGCTCGAGCTCGATCCGAACTCGCCCGAGGCGCACAACCTGCTCGGCTTCGTCGCCGCGCTCGAGGGCGAGGGCGAAGAGGCGATCGAGGCGTACCGCCAGGCGATCGCGCTCGACGACACGTACCTCGAGGCGATGCTCAACGCGGCCGAGGTCTACATCCACCCGCTCGGCGACTACGACCAGGCGATCCAGATGTGCGACCAGGCGCTCGACCTGGCCGAGGTCGACGAGGAGATCATCGACGCGCTGCTCCTCAAGTTCGACGCGCTGCTCGGCAAGGGCGACATGGACGAGGCGACGCGCGTCGTCGCGCGCATCCCCGACGGCCCGTACGACAACCCGAACCACACGTTCCTCGTCGGCCGCGCGTTCTACGAGATCGGCCAGGCCGAGCGCGCGGGCGTGCTGGTCGAGGAGGCGGCGCGCAAGGATCCGCGCCACGCCGAGGCGCACTACTACCTCGGCCTCCTGCGCGACGAGCAGGGCGACGTGCGGAGCGCCACGCAGGCATTCCTGCGCTCGCGCGAGCTCGACCTCGAGCTCGGCACGCCGCCGTGGGCACCCGCGAAGGACGCGATGCTCGAGCTCGCGAAGAAGGCGATCGACCAGCTCAACCCCGTGCTCAAGCGCTACGTCGACGCGTGCGAGGTCTACGTGTCCGACGTGCCCGGCATGGAGCTCGTGGCCGACGGCGTCGACCCGCGGGCCCTGGTCCTCCTCGACGGCTTCGGCGACGAGCGCGCCCGCGGCGGCGAGGTCCGGGGCCC
>DASYCF010001359.1:0-2462 GCA_036500365.1 Byssovorax sp. | reverse complement strand
CGCGCAGCGGAAGTTCGCGCACACCTATGCGTCCGAGATCGACGACGTCGCGTGGGAGGACGACGCGCTCCAGGCGAAGGTGTTCGACGTCGCGCGGCGCACGCCGATCGAGCAGCCGCTCGCGTTCAAGGCCATCTATCGCCTCTTCCTCGACAAGGAGCAGGGCCCGCGCGCCGGCGCCCTCTTCAGCGTGCTCGAGCGCGATTTCGTGAAGAAGCGCCTCACCGAGGTCGCGCTCGACGAGGCGGCGTTCGCGCGCGAGACGTCGATCGATCACGACAAGATGTACGGCTTCATCGAACAATACGCGGCGTCGCAGAGCGTCATCCATGCGCGAGCGCGAGAGTTCGACGGCGAGTGGACCGTCGAGGTCCAGTTCGACACGGGAGGCAAGGCCTTCATTCAACGGACGCGGGCTCTCGACGCGCCGACGGCGCAACGCGACGCTACGAAATGGCAGGCTCAGGCGGAGCGGGCGCTCCGCGCGCAGCTCAAGCCGAACCCCCTCGGCTGACCGCGCCGAGGAGCTCGCTCACGAAGAGCGCGACGCTCGGGAGGAGCGGCGGTGGAACGCCTCCCAAAGGCGCTCGACCACCTCACGCCCATAGACGGGGATGCGGTACGACGAGCTGCCCTTGGCGAAGGGGGCGCCGGGCTGAATACCGACCTTCCGCAGCAGGGCGACGCAGGTCGCGCACTCCTCCGCCGACAGCGCAGAGAACCTGCACTCGTAGCCCCGATGCGACGCGCCGGGCTGCGCCGGCGTTCGATAGTAGCCCCGACGCTCGAACATCTCGGCGAGGACGCCGAGCGCCGCTTGGCCTTCTGCCGAGTTCCACCGCGTGAGGTCGAGCTGATTGCGCCGGGCCATCGCTCACGACGATACCGCCATCGAGGACATTCGTCGCCCGCCGAGCCGACCGGCCTCACGCCGCGGCGGCGGCCTGCGCGCGCAGGTCGGCGGTGCGCACGGGCGTGTAGACGGGCGCCTTGCCGACGCCGAGCTTCGCCTGCACCTCGGCGACGGGGAGCGCGAGCATCTCCTCCCACGGCTCTGCGGGCAGCCAGCCGGCGCGGAGGCCGCGGCGGAAGCCGTCGACGATGAGCGAGCGCGCGTCCCGGTTGCCGGCGGTCTTGAAGAGGCCCGCGCCGACGATGACGGCGACGCCGAAGTTCCACGTCTGCGCGAGGGTGAAGCCGAGGAGCGCCGCCTCACCGAGCACGTCGCCCTTGTAGCCAGTGACCGCGTGCCAGAGGTCGTGCGTGTCGCGCATGCGGAGGTGGACGAAGATCTGCTCGGGCGTGAAGTCGAGCTCGCGCGTGCGGCCGCTGACGTCTGCCTCGACGATGCCCTCGGCGCTGATGCCCTCGGACTCGACGAACGCGAGGTACGCGCGGCCGAGCGAGCCCTCCGGCAGCTGGCGGAGCGCGGCGCGATCCTTCAGCAGCGCGGCGATGTCGGGCTTGCCGACGAGGAGGCGCTTGCCGGTCTCGGTCGCGAGCATGCGCCGCTCGAGCCGCACCGGCGTGTCGCCCGACAGCGCCTCGAGGATGGTGAACACCTGCGGCAGATCGTCCGGATCGGCGAGCAGGGCGCGGATGGCGCGGGCAGCGCGGAGCACGTCGAAGCGGGGCGCGTTCGTGAACATGAGAGCCTCCCTTTTCGTTGACACCATTGTAAGTAGCACGGCTGACAGCGCTGTCAATAGTCTCGCTGACAAACTTGTAAGTCGAGCCGCGAAGCCCGATGCTGGTTCCATGGCGCGCGCGAAGAAGAAGGCCGCAGCTCCGCCGCGCAAGCGCAGGACCGCGGAGGACGCGCGCGAGGCGATCCTCGACGCGGCCGAGCGCAGGCTCGCGGTCGCGGGGCCGGCCGGCATCCGCCTGCAAGAGGTCGCCGCCGACGTCGGCGTCTCGCACCCGACCGTGCTGCACCACTTCGGGAGCCGCGCCGAGCTCGTGCGCGAGGTGTGCCGCCGCGGGTTCGAGGCGATCTTGACCGACGTCGTGCACGCGACCGCGACGAGCGAGGGCGGCGTCGAGCACTTCGGCGCGATGCTCGAGTCCGTGTCGAACGCGCTCGAGCGCGAGGGCCACGGCCGCGTGTATTTCTGGCTCGCGCTCGAGGGCGTCCTCGGCGCGCACGAGGGCCCGCACATGCGCGCCCTCGGCGACGCGGCGCACGCGCTCCGCAAGCGCCACCGCGGCGCGGACGTGCCGCCGATCGACGACACGCGCCACGTCCTCGCGCTCGCGTCGCTCGTCTTGCTCGCCGAGTCCGTCGTCGGCCCGCGCCTCCTCGCCGACCTCGGCCTCGGCGAGGGCCCGGAGCCGAGCAAGAAGTTCCGCGCGTGGCTCGCGAAGCTCCTCGTCGACCACCTCGAGCACGGCCCGCGCTGAGCTCCGCCGCTGGCGTCGCCGCGCGAGCGACGTCGCCGCGCGTCGTTTCCCTGCCGCGGTTT
>DASYCF010001358.1:0-1660 GCA_036500365.1 Byssovorax sp. | reverse complement strand
CGCGGCGCGCGCCGCCGGTCTCGCGCGCGAGCGTGCGGGCGAGGTCGAGCATCGCGTCCGAGATCCCGTGATGCTCCTGCAGCGCGGCGCAGGCCTTCTCGACGTCCGGGTTCTTGAGGTCGTCGAGCCGATGCGTGTTCGACGCGCCGCCGCGGCGGTCTTCCGCGACGGACCACCACGCGACGTCGTTGACGGGCGCTTTCCAGACGATGAGCTCCTCCGCGAGCGGGCGCACGTCGGCGGGCAGCTCGTCGAGGAGCTCGGCGTTCTTCGTGCGCGAGAAATCGTGATCGAAGCCGAACGCGACCACGCCCTCGGGGCTCCAGCCGACGACGTGGTGGTTGCCCGAGCCGTCGAACGAGAAGGAGCGGCCCGCGGCCGCGTCGCCTTCGAAGGCGTGCATCCCTTGGCCGCTCGGGAAGTGAAGGCTGCTCATCGTGATGACGAGGTGGACGAGCCGCACGCGCTCGACCCACGCGGCCCGCTTCATCGATGGCGTTGGCGGCGGCGACGGCCGCGGCGGCGCGGGCGGCTCCACCTCGCGCGCCGGCTCGGGCTCGACGTATGGCGGCTCGGCGAGGCGCGCGCCGCCCGGCCGGAGCACGTCGCAGCGCGCGACGCCCTGCTGAAGCGCGACGAGCAGCACGTCGCCGCGCGGCGACGCGAGCAGCGAGCTCGCGAACTGACCGCCGCGCCCGAGGAGCCCTTCCACGCGGTGCCCGACGCGGCCGTCGGTGATGGTGACGCCCACGGACCGGCCCTTCGTCCCGACCGCCACCTGGTCGCCGATCGCGCAAGCCCCGAACGCTCGCTCGTAGGGCTCCTGCGGCACCACGAACGGCGGACCCTCGGGCGCGAGGTCGTCGCCGACGAGCGTGTAGACGTGGATCGGCGGCCACTCGCCCGGCTTCGTCGGCGTCTCGTTTCCCGTCACGAACCACGCGCCGCGCGGCGACGCGACGAGGAACGCGGTCGCGCCGACGGCGACGATCTCGCGCCGCGCGCCGCTCGCCTTCGACTCGTGCCCGCCTGTCGCGCCAGGGTAGGGCTGCAGCACCTCGAGGGAGCCGGCGCCCGCGGCGCGCGCGCGATAGAGGCCGATGGGCCCGCCGCGCGCATCGCCGTGCATCGCGATGAGCAGCGAGCCGTCGTCGAGCAGCGCCGTGCGCGCCGCGCCGGCGCCCTTCACCTCGCCGAGGACGCGAGGCGGCTCGTCGAACGCACGCGTCGCGCGGTGCTCGATCACGAGATCGACCCCCACGGGTCGGCGTACGACGTAGAGGCCGCCGTCCGGCGTCGCCTCGAACGCCGCGACCCTCTCCATCCGCTCGGGCGTCGGCTCGTCGCCGCCGGCGCGCCATCGCGCGAGCCAGGCCGCGGGCGAGGACGACCCGACGAGCACCTCGCCGCCGTCGAGCAGCGCGAGCTGCGTGACCGGGCCGGAGAACGGCGAAGGTTGGCCGTGCTTCTCCCGGCGGCCCGGGGCGATGGGCCACCTCGACAGCGCGTCGCCGAGCGACGTGAGCGTGTGGTCCGTGGCGACGACGACCTGCTCGTCGCGGCGGGCGAACAGGGCCTTGTTGCTGTCGCAGCGTATCGGCGGGCCCGCCCACCGGAGCGACGCGACGACGCTCCCGTCCGAGAACGTCGTCGGCTCGCG
>DASYCF010001357.1:0-2474 GCA_036500365.1 Byssovorax sp. | reverse complement strand
CCGTGCACCCGCACGAGAAGCCCACGACGCGCGCGCCGTGGCACGAGCCGGGCGGCGAGTGGACGTTCTTCGAGGCGACGACGGCGAAGGGCGCGCGCTTCGGCTTCGGCTTCCGCCCGCCCGACCCGAACGGCCAGCCGTTCACGTTCGGCAAGGGCCTGCTCACCGTCGCCGACGCCGACGACGGCGCGCGCTTCGTCGAGGGCATGGCGAGCGTGCTCGGCGCGAAGGTGCCGCCGCCGCGCGCGCGGACGCCGCTCGCCATCAAGCCCATCTCGCTCGCGTTCCTCGGCGTCGACGCGCACCACGACGGCACAGGCTTCGGCGGCCGCGGCGGCGGATGGACGGCAACGAAGCTCTTCTTGCAGCGCCCCGGCCTCGGCGAGGCGGAGCTCTATTTCAACTTCAACCTCGCGAAGAAGGAGGGCCACTTCGCGGTCAAGGACGACGACTACAAGGACGCCGCCGTCGCGTTCTTCGCGGGCGAGCTCCGCGACGGTCCGCGTCCGCGTCGCACCGCCGCGACCGAGCCGTCGATGTCGGAGGCCGGCCCGCACATCGAGTGGCTGCGCCGCGTCGAGGGCACCGAGCCGACGCTCACCGCGAAGCGCGACGGCGTGATCGTCTGGCGCGCGTCGCTCACGGGCCCGTCGACGATCGTCGTGAGCGCGCTCGCGGACGGCAAGGAGACGGAGCTCGCGAAGGTCGCCGCGACGCGCGGCGCCGTGGCCTGGGCGAACGGCTGGGGCGTCGTCGTCGAGTCGCTCGGCGAGGCGGGCGTGCTGCGCGCGAGCGACCCTGTCCGCGTGACCGTCGTCGGCAGCGACGGCGCGACGCACGACATCACCGCGCGCGTGGGCATCAAGGCGTTCGTCGAGCGGCGCGCGGCGGCGCCCGACGGTTCGCTCGTGCTCGTCAACGGCGAGGTGCCGAGCGACGACACGACGCGTCGGCGTCATGCGCTGTACGTCGTCGACGCGGCCGCGAACGTGCGCGGGCCGGTCGACCTCGGCGACGGTTGGCTCGAGATCGTCGGCTTCGACCGCGGCCTCGCGATCGTGCGCAAGACCGACCTCGGCCAGCTCAAGGCGCCGCCGAAATACGCGTCGTTCGACCTGGCGACGCTCGCCGTGCGCCCGATCGAGCTGCCGCCGACGTGGGCGCGCCGCGGCGCCTCGCCCGACGGCGCGCGCGCGGTCGCCTGCCTCGACGGCGAGCTCGTCGTCGCCGCGGAGAAGGGCGAGGCGCGGCGGTTTCACGTCTTCGACGAGGACAAGGGCCGCTACGAAGACGGGCCCGAGTGCGCCGAGTGGGTCGGCGACCACGCGCTGCTGTACCGCGGCGTCACGAACGGGCTCATCGACGCGAGGACGATGAAGCTCACCGCGCTCGCGGAGGGCGACGAGGATCTCGGCAGCGTCATGGAAGTCGCGCCGCCGTACGTCGTCGTCGCGCGCGACACGACCGTGCGCGTCGGCCGCGTCGTCGACGGGCCGTGAGCGCGCGCGTCAATCGACGGTCAGCACGACCTTGCCGAAGATCTCGCGCGCCTCGAGGGCGCGGTGCGCCTCGGCCGCGTCCCAGAGCGGCATCGCGCGATCGACCTGCGGCTTGATCTTGCCTGCCAAGATGAGCGGGATCGCGGCGAGCAGATCGCCCTTCGAGCCCATGGTGGAGCCCTTGATCTCGACCTGACGAAAGAAGATCTGCCGGAGGTCGACGCGCGCGGCAAAGCCCGCCGTCGCGCCGCACGTGACGATGCGCCCACCCCAGGCTGCGGCGAGCACGGCCTTCTCGAAGAGCTCGCCGCCGACGTGATCGAGGATGACGTCGGCGCCCGCCTTGCCCGTGAGCCGCTTCACCTCGGCCACGTAGTCCTGTTCGGTCGTGACGATCACCTCGTCGGCGCCGAGGGCGCGCGCCTTGTCGGCCTTCGAGGCTTGCGTGGTCGTGGCGATGACGCGCGCGCCGACGAGCTTCGCGAGCTGGATGGCGATCGACGAGACGCCGCTGCCTGCCGCGTGCACGACGACGGTCTTGCCGGGGCCGATCTCGCCCTTCGCGAAGACCATCTGCCACGCGGTGATCGTGCAGAGCGGCGCGGCGGCGGCGGTCGTGAAGTCGAGCGCGTCGCCGATGGAAGCGACGTTGACGTCGGGCACGTGGACGTGGCGTGAATAGCCACCTTGCGCGTTCTCGCCGAGGATCTTGTACGAGCGACAGAGGTTGTCGCGCCCCGCGAGGCACTGCGCGCACGTGCCGCACGAGAGGCCAGGCTGCACCATCACGCGCGCGCCGACGGCGACGCCGCGCGCGCCGGGACCGAGCGCCTCGACCACGCCGGAGATGTCGCAGCCGAGCCGATGCGGATACTGAAGCTTGAACGCGGGGCCGCCGCGGCGGACCCAGAGGTCCATGTGGTTCATCGCCACCGCGTGCACGCGCACGCGCGCCTGGCAGGGGCCGGGCGGAGC
>DASYCF010001356.1:0-15986 GCA_036500365.1 Byssovorax sp. | reverse complement strand
TCGCGGGCGACTTCACGACCAGCGGCGCCGCCGCGTCGACCGAGCTCGCCGACGCGTGGGACGATCTCGCGAAGGGCTCGCTCGGTCACATGCTCGGCCTCGATCGGCCCGCCGAGAAGCCGCTCGCGACGTTCGGCGCCGACGCCGTGGCGATCGCGCTCGAGCTCGACCCGAACCGCCTCGCCGACGGCCTCGCGCGGGCGACCGGCGAGACGCTCGCGCAGATCTTCCGCTGACGCGACCTCGCTACGGGTGCGCGATCGACGGCGGGAAGCAGATCGGCGGCGCGTCCCGATAGTCGAGCGTGGAAGGGCTCGTGTTGCCCGTGCACTCTCCGTCGGCGTTGCTACCCCAACACCGGATGTCGCTCGAGGACCACATGCAGCCGTGCTCGCCGCCGGCGGTGATGCCGAGCACGGTGGACGTGGCGGGGAACGCCGAGTTGTCGCTGAGCGGAGAGACGACCGCGGCGGGCCCGCCGTTCGCGCCCAGCTCCTGATCCATGTCGAGGCCCCAACACCGGAGCTTCGGCGACGCCGCGGGCTGAGCGTCGACTACGCACGTGTACGCACTCCCCGCGGCGCCGACTACGGCGGTCGCGCCGGACGGCGCATTCGGAGACGGCGGCGCGTCGAAGGCCGCGCCCGGGACGCCGGTACATTGCCCGTCGAGGTTTTGGCCCCAGCACGTCCACGCGGCCCCGCCCGCGGTCCCGGCCGCGACGCAGGAGTGGTCTTCGCCGAGCGCGAACGCGACGCTCCCGAAGGAGCCGAGGACGGACGCCACGTGCGGCGAATCGAACGTGTACGAGGGGGCCGGTCCGGCACACTGGTGATAGGTGTTGTCGCCGAAGCAATAGACAAATTGATCCGCGCCGTGGAGATAACAGACGTGGTGGCCCCCCGCCGCGGCGGCCGCCGTGTCCATCGTCAGGTCCACGGGCGTCTGACCTACCGCGGTACCGGTGGGCGGGATCGCGCCCCAGCAGACCAGCGAGCCGTCGGTCAGCGTGGCGCACGCGAAGTCGCTGCCGGCCGTGAGGCCCATCACGCCTGCCGAAATGGACCGCGTGGCCAGCGCGAGGGGCGAGGAGGTCGCGTGGCCTTGCTGGTCCGTCTGCCCGCGTTCGTTGGCTCCCCAACACGTGACCGTCATTGCCTTGTTGGCGGCGAGGCAGGTGAAGTTGTCGCCCGCGGCGAGGTGCACCGTATCGTCCGGAGCGGCCAGCATGCCGATGTCGACCTTCTGGGGTGAAGGGCCGAGTCCGCTGCTCGCGCCGAGCTGGCCCTTCGAGCCGTCGCCCCAGCAAAAGACCTCGACGTTGTGGGTCACATCGACGAACGCGGCGCACGTGTGGGAGGCGCCCGCGGCGACGGCGCCGACGGTGACGCTCGAGGTGGACGTGCAAGCGCCACCGCCGGTACCGGTGGCCGTCCCGGTCGCGGACGAGCCGCCGCCCCCCGTGGCCGCCGCGCTCGAGCTGGAGGCGGTGAAGCCGCCGGTGTCGCCGCTGCTGCTCCCGCCGCCGCCGCCGAGTCCGCCGGTCGTGCCGGGGCCGACCGAGCTCGTCGGGGAGCCGCTGGTGGTGGAGCCGCCGGACCCGTTTCCTTGGCTGCTCGAGCGCGTGGTGCCGCCGCCCGCGCCGCCCGCGCTGCCCAGGCCGCCCGCGCCGCCGACCACGTTGGCGTCATCGAGGCCTGCGATCAACTGACAGCCTCCGATGGCGAAGACGAAGAGGATCGGAGCGGTGAGAGCGCGGTGATGGGCCATGATCAAAACGAAGTGCGAAGCGAGATGGACCGCGGACCGAGGTCGATCGTCGTCGCCGAAGGCGCGGAGGAGCGCGGACGCGCGAGCACGAGCCCGAGCACGCCGACCGCGGCGCCGGCCACGCCGACCCCGAACGAGACGTCGGAGACCCACGCGGTCGTCTTCGCGCCGTCGAGGTCGCTCTGCGAGCAAGCGGTCTTGCACGTCGAGCCCTGCGAGAGGGTCAGGATGCCGGTCACCGTGCCCGTCACGATCCCGGCGCCGCCGACCGCGAAGGCGGCGATGACCAGCGGCGTGAACCGAGAGCGCGGGGGCGGCGCGGCGTCGACGGGCGGCGCGGGTGCGGGCGCGGGGCCTCCTTCGACGACGACCGGCGCCGACGCGAGCGCCTCGACCACGACGGTGACGGCGACGCCGTCCTTCGCCGCCTGTACGTCCTTGTGCCACGCGAGCTTGCCCTTCGCGCGCGCGGTGACGGTGTGCGTGCCGGCGTCGATCGGGATGGACGTCCCCCACGCGGCCGCGCCGACGGAGACGCCGTCGCGCTGCACCGCGAGCCCCTCGAGCGACGCGACCGCCGGCGGCACCTGGATCGTCAGCGTCGCGAGCCTCCGCCGCAGCGCCTCGGCCGCCTTGTGCGCCTTGTCGACGCGCGCGGCCTGGTTCAAGCGGGCCGCGACCGACTCCGCGGCCGTGTATGCAGCCCACGCCGTCGCGAGCTTGCCGGCCTTCTCGTAGCACTCGCCGAGGGTCAGCCTGCCGCCGACGCCGTCCGGCGCGAGGCGGACGACCTCCTCGAGCTTCGGACACGCCGTCGCGTAGTCGCCGGCGTCCATCGCGTGCGTCGCCTGATCGTAGAGCGCCTGCGCGGCCGCCATGTCGCCTTGCGCGCGCGCGGGCGTGGCCGCGAGCGTGAGCCCGAGGACGACGGCGGCGCCCAGTTGGAACGAGCGCGTCACCGCACGCCCTCGGGTTCGCGGTCGCGCGAGGGCCGACGCCGAGGCGCCCGGCCCGCGCGCGCGCTCGGCCCGTGTGAGCTCAGCCCCCATCGAAGTACCCGGCGGCGACGCGAGGGATCTCGATCGTCTGGCGGGCGACGCCGACGCCGTGCTCGATCATCAGCTCCGCGAGCTCGGCGCCGTCGAGGAGCACGACGCTCCCGCCCATCGTCGCGGCGCCGTGGCGCGCCTCGCGAGCGAACGTGCCCGTGGTCAGCAAGAGGCCCTGCGAGAGGCCGGCGACCTGGAGCGAGCCGACGAACGCCTGGAGCTGCGCGACGCCGAGCTGCGCGCTCGATCGACGCGCGTGGACGAGGACGCGCGCGAAGCCGAGCGCGTCGAGGCCGACCGTGCCCTCGAGCCCGTCGCCTTGGCCCCCGACACGCTCGAGATCGCCGCGGCGCGCGCGATAGCCGAGCGCGCCGAGCAGATCGAGCAGCACCTTCTCGAACAGCGCGGGCGAGGCGCGGACGGCGCTCTCGAGCAGATCCCGCGCGACGCTCTCGCGCACGTCGCGGAGCGCCGCTTCGATGCGATCGACGGGGCTCTGCGCGGGCGTGCTGGTGGGCGGCGCGCCCGTCTGGTGGATCGGCATCGCGCGGAGGCGCGCGTCGGGCAGCACGTTGGTGATGCGGTCGACGTCGGCCCTCTCGATCTTCGCGGAGCGCTTCGCGAGCGCGAGCCCCTCGGCGGTGAGCTGCCACACGCCGATGCGCGGGCTCGACGCGAGGCCCGAGCGCTTGAGCTTGTCGAACGCCCACGCGATGCGCGTCCTGTACGTCGCGCCGCCGCCCGGCTGCAGCTCGGCCTTGTCGTCCTCGGTGAGGCCCGCGAGCGCGGCGGCGGCGTCGTACACCTCGACCTCGGGCGCGCCGTCGGACCGCGCCGCGAGGTGGCGCAAGACGTGACCGATGAACTGGTCGAAGCTCGGAACCGGCATGGACTCCTCGTCGCGTGGGGCCGCGCCGCGCGGCGCGAGAGAGCAAGGCTCGACGAGGCTACACCGGCTCGCCGGGGCTCGCGACGAGACCTTGCACTCCCCTGACAATCCTGACGCGGCGCGGGCGTAACGTCTGGAGGTGCGCGCCCTCGCGGCCCTCCTCGTGCTCGCCGTCGTGTGCCTCACGGCGAGCAGCGCCGTGCTCCTCGGCGCGCCCGAGCGCCGCGCGATCGACGCCGGCGGCGCGGCGCGCGCGCTCGAGCGGTTCGTCGAGTCGACGGCGCCGTCGGCCGACGTCGACGTGGGCGCGCTCTACGGCGGCCGGCTCGAGCTCGTCGATCCGCGCGCCGCGCTGCCCGCGTGGCACAAGCATCGGCGCGACGACGCCGTGCGCGTCGCCGCCGCCGCGAGGAGCTGCCCGCCGCCCGCGCTCGACGCGCCGCTCGACGACGCGTCGCTCGCGAAGGCGTACGCGTGGCAAGCGCTCACGTGCGCGACCGGCCCCGGCGCCGAGGTCGAGGCGCTCCTCGCTGCGCCGCCGTTCATGCACCCGTCGGGCAGGTCGTACGTCGCGCTCGGGCTCGCGCGCGCGGCCGACCCGGCGGCGTTCTTGCGGGCGCACGCGCGCGGAGTCCACGTGACCGAGATCGGCTCGCTCGACGCCGCGGCGTTCTCCCCCGCGGAGCGGGCGCTCGGCGGGCTCCCGGAGGCGACGTGGGAGGCCCTCACGCGCGGCGACGCCATCGCCATCTCGCGCGCGTCGCTCGTCGTCGCGGAGCACGGGCCGTTCGGCCTCGCGCGGGTCCGCCTGTATCCTCGGCGCGCGTGGGACGCGGCGGCGCGCGCGGCGGGCGTCCGCCTGACGGCGCGCGCGAGCGACGGCGCGTGCGACCACGCGGCGACGCCGGACCTCTGCTGGGAGCCCGCGGCCGACGACGCCGGGCGCCGAGGCGTGCTCGCGGCCATCACCGTCGCGTCGGCCGGGGCGACGGCGCTCTCGATCCTCGCGCTCGCGCTTGGCTACGCTCGTGAGCGGCGGCGCATGCACCTCGATCGCATCCACGTCCTGCGCACGCTCACGCACGAGATCCGGACGCCCGCCGCGAGCCTCGCGCTCGACATCGAGCCGCTGCGCGCCGCGTACGACGAGCTCCCCGCAGCGTGTCAGGAGCCCGTCCTCCGCCTCTCCGATGGCGTCGCGCGGCTCGGTCGCGCCCTCCACGCGAGCGCGCGCTTCATGGCGCTGTTCGAGCCCGGCGCGCGCGACGCGGTGGTCACGCCGCAGGAGATCCCGTCGGCGGAGGCGCTCTTCGACGAGCTCGCGGGCTCGTGGCCGGAGGGCGCGGCGCTCGTCTCCGGCGCGATCGACGGGCCGCTCCGCCTCGACGCCGCGTGGCTCGAGGTCGCGGTGAAGAACCTCGTCGAGAACGCGGCGCGGCACGGCAGGCCGCCGATCGCCGTCGCGTGGTCGCTCGACCGCGGCGCGCTGGTCGTCCGCGTGACGGACGGCGGCTCGACCCCGCACCTCTCGCTCCGCGCCGCGTCGGAGCCGTTTCGGCGCGGCGTCGAGAGCGCGGGCCTCGGCTTCGGCCTCGCGATCGTGAAGCGCGTCGCGGAGATCCTCGGCGGCAGGCTGTCGCACGAGCCGGCGCCGACGACGTTCGAGCTCCGCGTGCGCGCGAGGACGCCGTGACCACGCTGCTCGTCGTCGAGGACGAGGTGAACGTCGCCGCCGCGATGCGCGAGCTGCTCGAGCGCGAGGGCTACGAGGTGCGCGTCGCCGGCACGCTGCACCGCGCGCGGCGCGAGCTCGAGGGCGGCGCGGCGGGGATCGACCTCGTGCTCCTCGACTGGCGCCTGCCCGACGGCGAAGGGATCGACCTGCTGCGCGACCTGCGGCGCACCTCGGATCTGCCCGTGCTCATGGTCAGCGCGCGCGTCGATGTGGTCGATCGCGTGGTCGGCCTCGAGGTCGGCGCCGACGACTACCTCACCAAGCCCGTCGAGCCGCGCGAGCTCCTCGCGCGCGTCCGCGCTCGCCTCCGCGGCCGCGCGCGCCGCGAGCCCGAGCCGCCGCGCGTCCTCGAGATCGCCGGCGTGCGCGTCGATCTGGAGGCGCGCGAGGTCCAGTTCGAGGGCCGCCCCGTCGCGACGACGCGCATGGAGTTCGGCTTGCTCGCGCTGCTCGTCGAGCACCCGGGCCGCGTCTTCTCGCGCGAGGAGCTCCTCAACCGCGTGTGGGGCTACGAGCGCACGCCGACGACGCGCACCGTCGACACGCACGTCGGCGAGCTCCGCAACAAGCTGCGCGCCGATCTCATCGAGTCGGTGCGCGGCATCGGCTACCGACTGAAGCGTGAGAGTTGACGTGCGCCGGCGCGACACCTTGCACGGCCCTGACACGCGCGATCACGCGGGCGGGCATGCTCCGGCTCGAAAGCGTCGGGCTGCAGCCGAAGGACGGCTGCGCGAGGGCTGCTCATGAACGATCGATCGCTCCTCTCCATCCTGTCTGCCGTGCTCGTCGGTGCTTCGGCGCTCGGCGGCTGCGCGAACGGCGCCGACGACTCCGACGGCGCGGCCGCGGACGCCCCGTCGGAGACCGCGAACGCGGCGCAGCGCGCGCCGCTCGGGAAGGCAGGCGCCGCCACAAAGCCGGCGCGCCCGTCGGTGAGGCAGTCCGGCGTCGCAGGCACCGCGGCCGCGCCGCTCGCCGCCGCGCACGCGGCTTACCTCGCCGGCAGCTACGCCGAGCTCGGCGACCGGCTGCGCGACGTGCTCGTCGACCCCGGCGCGACCGCGCTCGCGCGCGAGAACGCGTTCGAGCTGCTCGACAAGGCGTTCGAGGTCGAGCACGGGTCGCTGCCCTCGAGCTTCGCGCCGCCGGCCGGCGTGACCGGCCTCCAGCTCGCGTACTTCCGCATCATGGGCCCGCACGGTCCGCAGTACCTCGTGCGCTTCCGCGGCACGATGAAGGACGCGTCGCGCGTGAAGGGCATCTCCGCCGAGTGGCTGCCGAACGGCATGGTGCTCGACAAGCAGACGAAGAAGGGCCACTTCGCGATCCGCCGCGATCCCGTCGACCAGAGCCGAGGCCTCGAGGAGTTCGTGCTCGACTCCCCGAACCTCGCGGGGCTCCCGCCCGACGCGGTCGTCAAGCTCGAGCTCGAGCTCGACGACGGCGCCGTCTCGCGAGGCTTCGTGATCACGCACGGCCTCGGCACGACCGCGAGCCCCGAGATCCGCTGGCCGAGCTCGTCCGCGTCTTCGAACGATCCAAACCCCTTGGTCGGCTGGGCGCCGTTCCACACGCCCGAATATCAGCCGTTCGAACAGCGTCGCTTCGGCGTGAGCGTGACGCGCGACAACGGGCCGATCGTGTGGGAGTACTGGACGCGGAGCGCCGACGACGTGTCCGAGGTCGCGCTCGGCTCTTCGGCCGGCACGCCCGTGGGCGCGCTGCCGCCAGGCGACTACTGGGTCGGCCTCAGCGAGGTCGAGTCGCGCCGCTTCGGCGGCGTCGAGCTCGTCCGCCTCAGCCGCACGATGGAGCCGCTCCACGTGCTGCGCTGAAGCGTCAAGGGCACGCGGGGCAGCCGGCGTGGACGCGCTCGGTCGCGCTCTTCGTCTTGGCGCGCGCGTCGGCGCAGCGCGCGTCGGCGTCGCCGGCGAGCGCGCACAGGTGATCGGTCGCGCGGGTCATCGACGAGAGCGCCGCGCACGCGCTCGCGCACGGCGCCGCCTGGCCCGCCGCGCCAGCCGCCGCCTCCGCGCGCTTCGACCCCGTGCCCTTCCCCTTGTCGGCGGGCGCGCCGAGCAGCGCGTCGATCTGCGCCTTGGCGGCCGCGATCGCGGCGACGTCGGACGCGGCGTCACCGCCGTGATCCGAAGCCGAGACGACCGGAGGTGGAGGAGGCGGCGGCGGCGCGGGCGCCTCGGCCTTCGACTCGGGCGCCGCCACCGCCGGCGAGGCGGGCGGCTCCCCGGGCGTCGTCGGCGCCTTCGCGTCTCCACCGCAGCCGCCGAGCGCGAAGGCGAAGGCGAAGACGCCGAGCGAGAAAACGGGAGCGAGCTTCGCGTGGATCACGTGGTCACTGCGTCGGACACGGCGTCCCGAGGGGCTGCGCGGCCGGGACGACCGCGGTCCCCGTGCGGAGGAACGTGTCGAAGAAGCAGCCATATTGATACTTCACCGTGTCGAGCTGCGAGAAGATCGAGTGCGGGTCGTAGATGCCGTCGCCCTGATACTGCACGATGACGCCGGTGTACTTCGAGCCGTCGGCCGAGGTCACGTCGTTCGACACCGAATACGGGAGGATGCCGTCGAGGCCGTCGAGCGCGAGCGCGGGCTGCATCGTGTCCCACACCACGTCGCCCGCCTCCCGATGGCCGTAGGCGAGCGCGACCGCGTCGTAGAGCTCCGTGGGGAAGTACGAGTCGCCGAGGGCGACGGGCTCGTAGATCGGCCGGACGGGGTAGCCGGGCAACGGGCTCTTCGCGAGGCGCGGCATGTAGACGAACGGATCGGCGGGCTCCCACGCCGTCTCCGTGATCGAGAGCGCGGGGTGCATGAACGTGAGCGGCACGGTCGTCCCGAGGAGGATGACGCCGACGAGCCCCGCGGCGTTGTCGATGAGGTGCGTCTTCAGGATGAAGTACGTCCAGTACCCGCCTGCGCCCGTGGGCAGCGCGGCGCGGAGCTTGGGCTCCACCGACACCGTGAGGTTCGTGTACATCGCGCCCATCGACTGGCCCTGCGCGAGGAGCTTCGAATCGTCGAAATGGTAGTCGGTCGCGCCGGCGGCCATCGTGAGACCCGTACACGCAGCGACCGTCTCCGGCGGGATCGTCAGCTTCGACAACGCCTCGAGGAACAAGCGCTGTTCGAGCACGCCTTGACGGAACGTGTCGCGGAACGCAGCGAGGTTGTTGACGTTCAGGTACTCGGTCTCGGTCGCGCCGGGGAAGCGCTCCGGGTTCAGCGGCAGCGCGCTGCCGGCCGTGGCGATGCCGAACGGCGCGAGCACGTAGCTTGGCCCCTCGCCCGGCGCCTCCGTGCCGCCGACGACGGTCACGGGCCCGCGGTCGACGACCTCGGTGCTCAGGCCGCCCGAGCCGTGGAAATAGAGCGTGAGCGGGTACCCCGCGGCGGGCATCTCGCCCTTGGGAAGCGCGATGACGATCGGCGCCACCTCGTCGCGCATCTTCACGAGCTCGCCATTCGAATCGAAATGGAACACGCCGCCGGTGTCGAACGGCGGCGTCCCGTCCTGGAACTGCGGATACGTGACGGTCCCGAGGATCTCGCAGAAGCGGTCGTGATCTCCGGTCGTCGGGTCGACGTGCAGGCCGTCGATCGTGATGTCGTACTTCGCGACGACGGCATCGCTCACGTGCGCGAGATCCTCGACGACGTCGCCCGTCGTGAACACCGTCGCGGCGGCGACGTCGGCCTTCGCGACGCCGGCCGTGTCGAGCGCGGGCCAGAGCTCGTCGTACAGGGTCTTCGCCTTCGCGCCGAGCGCGCCGTCGGGCGTACCGCCGCTCGCGAGCGTGGCGAGCGCGTCGGGCACGCCGAGCGGCTTCCCGCCCGCGTCGTCGAGCTGACGCTTCACGACGAACGCGTATGTGTGGTGCGGCAGCAGCACGAAGCCAGGACGCGGCGCCGCCGCGAGCAGGTTGTCCGGCGCGTACGGATCCGTCGGCGGGATCGTCGCGACGGTGGGCAAGAGCGCGCCGCGGTCGGGCGAGGACGGGTCCACGTCGACGAGCAAGATCGGCGACGACTTGTCGGCGTCGATCACGGCGTCGGCGTCCATCGCCTTGAGCGCGCCGCTGAAGTGGAAATACGCGACGGGGATGACCGGGAACCCCAGCCGATCCTTCACGATGCCGAGCACCTCGACCACGGCGGGCTGCGTGTTCGGGTTCGGGAACCCGGTGACGTCGGGCGCGCCGCTCGCCGTGAGCCGGAGGTCGGACGGATACGGGAAGGCATAGAAGTCCTTCGTGTACGAGCCGCCGAGATCGAACGAGACCGTGGTCGGCCCCGTCGGCCCGGCGCCGCCGCCGCCACCTCCGCCCGCGCCTTGCGCAGGAGGTGCGGGGTTATCCGACCCGCCGCATCCGACGCCCAGGGCGATGGCCGCGACGAGAGAAGAGGCGAGGCCGAGGTAGCGCATTGCAGACCTTGCGAGCGAGGGCGGGGTTCGGGACCGCCTGCGGCCCCATCGAAATTAGCCGCCAAGCCTGTACTCCGACTCGCCCGCCGAGGATAGCATGAGGGCTCCTTCATCCTCGCGGAGGTTCCATGCGCGCTGTCCTCGTCACCGTCTTCCTCGCTTCGTCGATCGGCTGCGGCACCTCCACGGCCGACTTGTTTTCGGGCGGCGGAGGCGCGGGCGGCGGCAGCGAGTCGACGCGAACGGGGACGAACACCGGCAGCAACACCGGCAGCGGCGCGCACACCGGCACGAGCACGAACACCAACAGCGGCACCAGCACGAACACGAACAGCGGCACGAGCACGAACAGCGGCACGAGCACGAACAGCGGCACGCAGACGGGCACGAACGTCGGCGGCGCCGGCTCGGGCACGTCGAGCAACGACGGCCCCACGACCGTGACGACGAGCAGCGGCGTCGGCGGCGCGGGCCCCGTCACGACCACCGGTCAAGGCGGCATGAGCGGCGCCGGCGGCGGCTGCGGCACGAGCGGCGGCGGCACCGGCTGCTCCGACGCGTCGAAGCTCGTGTACGTGTTCGCGCTCAACGGCGGCATCTACAGCTTCGATCCGCCGAACAAGACCTTCGTCCACGTCGCCGATCCGCACTGCTCGAACGGGCAGCCCAACTCGATGGCGATCGACAGGAACCTCGTGGCCTGGCTGAACTACATCGGCGGGATCTACACGTTCGATCTCAACAACCCGCAGAATGGTTGTCAGCTCGCCGTGAGCCTGCCGAACGGCTTCCAGCAATGCGGCATGGGCTTCTCGAGCGACGACGTGTGCGGCACGAGCGAGACGCTCTTCATCGACGGCATCGGCGGCGGCGGCCTCGCGAAGGTCGACACGACGAACGGGAACGTCACGCCGCTCGGCACGTTCTCGAGCGATCCCAAGCTGTCGGGCCAGAGCTGCGAGCTCACCGGCACGGGCGACGCGCGGCTCTTCGGCTACTTCACGACCTCGCCGTACGTTCGCGTCGCCGAGATCGACAAGACGAACTCGAACGCGCTCTCGGACGTCGTGCTCACCGGGGTGACGCCGCCGAGCGACTGGGCGTTCACGTTCTGGGGCGGCGACTTCTACCTCTACGCGGCGCCGGGCACGAACAACACCGGCAACAGCAGCGTCATCCACTACAGCCCGACGACGGGCGCCGTCGACACGACCTACGTCGCCGACGTCGGCTTCCAGATCATCGGCGCCGGCGTCTCGACCTGCGCGCCGACGGTCATCCACGGCGGCGGCTGAGCGACAGCGGCCCCGCCGTCGCGCGTCAATGGCACTGCGACGCGAGCGACGGCTGGATCCACGTGTCGAACGCGGCGGAGCGCGGGTAGTACATCGTGAACGAGAAGCACATCTCGTCCTCCGTGTACTCCCCGAAGCGCACGGTGCTCGGCGTCGAGTTGGTCCACGTGCACTTCGTCTCGATCGTGTCGCCCGGCGCGATCGTGGCCTGGATGGGCAGGAACGGCTGGTTGTTGAAGTCCCAAGGCGAGTTCGTGCCGAGATCCACCGCGTCGCCGCCGGGGTCCTGCTTCGTCCAGATCGAGGTGCCGAGCTTGTGCATGTGCGGGAACGCGGCGATGGCCTTGACGGTGCCTGCCGACGCAGGCCACGTGTACGTGCAGTCGTCGCTCGTCGTCGCGTAGGGCGGGAGGTCGATGCGCACCGTGCCGAACGCGATCATGTCGGCCTCGTTCGCGCGCGCCTCGGTCGTCGAGCAGAGGTCGAACCCCGAGTGATCCGTCTCGCCCGTCAGCCCGGCGATGTTGTTGTAGTGGACCTGCGCGTAGTAGTGCGTCGTCACGTCCATCGGCATGCCGGCCTCGGGCGGGAGCTCGAAGGGCGTGCCGCCGGGCGCCCAACCATAGATGAGCTTCCGCCCTTGCACGGTCAGGCCTCCGTCGCACGGCGTCGGCGTCGGGCTCTCGGCCGTGTCCGATTGATAGAGCAGGATGTGGTGCACGATGGCCTTGTTGTCGATTCGAGGGACGAAGCCGACGACGTCCTTCCGAGCGCCCGCCGCGACGTCGAAGCCATAACAGACGTAGACGTCCGTCTCGTCGGCCGGCATCGTCCAATCGCTCGCGGGCGCGACGTGGATGTCGGGCGTGCAGCCGAGCACGGGGCCGCCGCCGCCGGCGCCGCCCGCGCCGCCGCCGCTGCCCGAGCAGCTCGCGTCGTGGCCCGCGGGCGCGCCCGCGCCCGTCCACGCGTCGAGCGTCGAGAGGTCCGCCGCGTCGAGCCTCGGATACGGCGGCTGCGGCATCGGCTTCGCGTCGTCGTGGATGCGCTGCTCGACGAGCTGATAGACGTCCATGCTCGGGTCGGTCACCGCGGGCGCGTGGAGGTCCGCGTAGGTGACCAGCGGCATCGGCGCGCCGTACAGCGGCGTCGCCGCGTGACACTGCCGGCAGCTCGCGGCGAGCACGGCGTCGACGTCGCAGGGGAGCGCCGCCGTCGACGCGCCTGCGCCCGCGCCCGCGGTCGCCCCGCCGCCCGCCCCCGAGTCCGACTCTCCGCCGCACGCGGCGACGAGCGCGATCGACGGGACGAGCACTGCGATGAAGATGCCGCGACGGTTCGTCAAGTTCGCCTCCGACCGGCGCTGCGCGCTGGCTTCGTCGCATGGACAAGAGACGACGGCGGAAGGTGAAATCCTACGCGTCGATCGCGGCGAATCCGCTGCCGGGCTCGCGATCAGCGCGAGACGGCGAAGCAGACGCGGGCGTCGGTCGGCGGCGGGCCCTTCGTCTCGAGCAGGAGCTCGTGCCACGCCGTCCACCGAGCGACGAAGCTCGTGGGCGCGCCGGGCACGACGTCGAGCCCCGCGACGTGCGCGCCGAACGGCTGGTCCGCGCGGGTCGGCCACTTGAGCATGCGGTGGCGCGAGACGGCGAGCTTCGCGCGCGACGCGAGGCCTGTGAACGTGACGACCGCGCGATCGCCCTCGTGGAGCGCGGCGTACAGGCGCACGACGCAGCCCTTCGCGTCGCAGTCGCGAGGCCCGAGCTCGAGCGGCGCGGCGCCCACCGGACAGGCCGCCGCAAAATCGATGCGCTCGTAGCGCGGTGAGAGCAGCGCGTTCGTGGCGAGCGCGTGCACCGAGTCGTCGAACCCACGCCGCGCGAGCGCGCGGGGCTCACCGGTGAAGTCGGCGTAGCTCGGCGGCACGACGCCCGCCGCCGTCGCGCGCGCCGGCGTCCCCGCCATGCACGCCAGGAAGAAGAGGCCGAAGCCCGCCGTGATACCGCCGACGTGGAGCACGAGCCCGCGGCGCAGGCGCCGCTGCTCGGCGAGGAGCTCGGCGCGCGCGCCCTCGATCTCGGCGTCGACCGCGGCGACGTCGGCGGAGGCCTTCGCGATCCACGACGACGGCAGCGCGACGAGGTTGTCGGAGCCGCAGTACACGCACCGGACGCCGAGCGCGCCGTCGGGGACCGTGAGCGGCGCGCCGCACGCGCGGCACGTCGCGGGCCCGCCGGTGATCTCCGGAGGTCGCGCGGCGAGCGCGGCCTGGAGGCGCTGCCGCGAGCGCGCGCGCCGCCTCCCGTACACGCCGAGCGCCGCGCCGACGGCCGCGAGCGCGATCGCCGGCGGAAACTGCAGCGCGCGCTGATCGCGCTGCGGCATCGTCTCGACCACGTTCTCGTGGAACGCATCGCCCAGCATGAAGAACGTGAAGTCGACGACGAAGAGCGACGCGCACATCATCACGAAGCCGCCGCCGAGCACGAGCCACCAGCCGTTGAACGCGACCGCGCATGCACGCAGGAGGCGCCCCGGCGGGACGCCGAGCTCCGCATAGAGCATGTGCGCCTCGGCGCGCGAGGCCGAGTCCTTGCGCTCGAGGGTGAACGCGCGGCGGTGTGCCTCGGGGATCTCGACCGGCGCGGCGCAGTGCGGACACCTCACGACGGCCGCGTCGGCGAGCGGCACCGGCGCGCCGCACGCGCCGCACGTGAGCCGCTCGAGGTCTGCCCCCCGAGCGCGGATCTCCTCGGCCGCGATCGCCAACGCCAGCGCCTCGCTCTTACTCGACGGTGACGGTCTTCGCGAGGTTGCGCGGCTGGTCCACGTCGTTCCCCTTCAGGTTCGCGACGTAGTACGAGATGAGCTGGAGCGGGAGCACGGTGAGCAGGGGCAGCACGTCCTCGTGCGCCTTCGGGAGCCACATGACGTGCTGCGCGACCTCGAGCATCTCCTCGTCGCCCTTGGTCGCGACCGCGTAGATCTGGCCCTCGCGCGCGCGCACCTCCTGCACGTTGCTGAGCGTCTTCTCGTACTGGCTGTCGCGCGGCGCGACCACGATGACGGGGAGGTTCTCGTCGATGAGCGCGATGGGCCCGTGCTTCATCTCGCCCGCGGCGTAGCCCTCGGCGTGCGCGTAGCTGATCTCCTTCAGCTTGAGCGCGCCCTCGAGCGCGATCGGGAAGCCGAGGCCGCGGCCGAGGAAGAGCACGTCCTTCGCGTGGGTGAGCTTCTTGGCGATCGCGTGCACGTAGTCGGCGTCGCCGAGCACGTCGCGCATCTGGTTCGGCACCTGCCAGAGCGCCTGGAGGATCTCCTGCCCCTTCTCCTGCGAGAGCGCCTCGCGGCGACGACCGAGGTAGACGGCGAGGAGCAACAGCGCGGCGAGCTGCGTGGTGAAGCACTTCGTCGACGCGACGCCGATCTCGGGGCCGGCGTGCGTGTAGAGCGCGCCGTCGGCCGCGCGCGGGATCGCCGAGTCGAGCACGTTCGCGAGCGCGAGGATCTTCGCGCCGGCGGCCTTCGCGCTCTTCACGGCGGCGAGCGTGTCCGCCGTCTCGCCCGACTGGCTCACGGCGACGACGAGGTCGTCGGGGAAGAAGATCGGGTCGCGGTAGCGCACCTCGCTCGCGAGCTCGACGAAGCAAGGCACGCGCGCGATCTTCTCGATCCAATAGCGGCCCGCGATCGCGGCGTGGTGGCTCGTGCCGCACGCGACGAAATAGACGCGGCGGAGCTTCTTCGCGAACTCGGGGTCGACGCCGATCTCGCCCGCGTAGACGTCGCCGCCGGTGAGATCCATGCGCCCGCGCAGCGTCGCCTCGACGACGTCGGGCTGCTCGTGGATCTCCTTGAGCATGAAGTGCTTGAAGCCGGCCTTCTCGGCCTGCGTCGCGTTCCAGTCGATGCGCTTCACCTTGCGCTCGACGGGCTGGCCGGCGACGGTCGCGATCTTCACGCCGTCCGCGCGGAGCTCGGCGACGTCGCCGTCGTCGAGGAAGATCATGTTGCGCGTGTGCGAGAGCAGCGCCGGGATGTCGCTGCCGGCGAGCGTCTCGCCCTCGCCCACGCCGACGACGAGCGGCGAGCCGTTCCTCGCGACGACGATCGCGTGCGGCTCGGTGCGCGACACGACCGCGATCGCGTACGCGCCGACGACGTGCGACAGCGCGCCGCGCACGGCGTCGAACAGCGACGGCGCGGGCTTCTTCTCGAGCTCGCGGTGCACGAGGTGCGCGACGATCTCGGTGTCGGTGTCGCTCAGGAACTTCACGCCGGCGGCCTCGAGCTCCTGACGGACGGCGACGTGGTTCTCGATGATGCCGTTGTGCACGACGGCGACGGGGCCCGCCGAGTGCGGGTGGGCGTTCGCCTCGCTCGGCCGACCGTGGGTGGCCCAGCGCGTATGGCCGATGCCGGTCGATCCGAGGAGCGTGCGCTTCTCGAGCGCCTCGGACAGCCTCGCGAGCTTGCCGAGCGTGCGGACGATCTCGATGCCCTTGCCGTCGTGGATGGCGATGCCCGCGCTGTCGTAGCCGCGGTATTCGAGCTTACGCAGCCCGTCGACGATGAGAGGGGCGGCGCTCTGAGACCCGACGTACCCGACGATTCCGCACATCTGCTGCCTCGCGCTGGTGATGTTGAAGGAGACGCGCTTCGAGATCCTGCATCCTGGTCGCGCGCGCGCCTTCGGTCGAGTGTTATTGAGGCGCGGGCGGCGGCGCCGCCGCCGATACGCGCGCCGCGAGCGCCGGCCCGCGCGGATCGCCGGGGAACGTCGCGAGGAAGCGCTCGA
>DASYCF010001355.1:0-4995 GCA_036500365.1 Byssovorax sp. | reverse complement strand
CGCGTGGTCGGTCAACAAGAGGCGGTCGTGCGACCGCTGCTCGATCCGCTCGTGCAGGTGCCGGGCGTCGCGGGGTCGACCGATCTCGGTGACGGCCGCGCGACGCTCGTCCTCGACCTCGCCTCGCTCTGCGCGACGCTCGCCCGGGAGCGCGCCGCGTGAGCGACCTCGCCGTCAGGAGCGCGGACACGGAGCCGACCGAGCTCTACATCGCCTTCAAGGTCGCGGACGTCGAGTACGCGCTGCCGGCGAGCGTCGTGCGGCAGCTCGAGTCGTTCACCGGCGCGACGACCGTCCCCGGCGCGCCGGACTTCGTCGCCGGGATCATTCAGATCCGCGGGCGCGTCGTGCCGGTCGTCGACCTGCGGGTGCGCTTCGGGCTGCCGGCCGCGCCCGCGGACGAGACGGCTGATCGGCGCGTCGTCGTCGGCGAGAACGGCGATCGCGCGGTCGCGCTGCTCGTCGACGTCGCGCGCGAGGTCCTCAAGATCGCGCCGTCTCAGCTGCGCGCGCCGCCCCGCATCCTCGACGAGGGCAGGGCAGGCTTCGTCCGCGCGCTCGCGCACCTCGGACCGCGCGTCGTCATGGTGCTCGATTTTCAGCGGGTGCTCGGAGAGGAGCTGGTCGATGTCGGCTGACGTGAACGCGTCCGAACCCAACCCGCTCGAGGCGCTGCGCGCCCGCGCCGAGCGCACGTCGGCCACCCTCCGCGAGGTGGCGCAGGCGGCGAAGGCGGCGGACGATCGCGTCGGTCGCCTCGCGACGCTCGGCGGCGAGCAGTCCGCCGCGCTCGAGCGCGTCCGCGCCGCGGTCGAGGCGATCGCCGCCGCCGTCGAGCAGACGTCCGCCAGCGTGCAGACGCTCGCGCGCTCGCAGGCAGGCTCGGCCGACACGCTCGGCGAGCTGCGGCGCGGGGTCGAGGGCAACTCCGCCACGCTCGAGGAGCTCGCCGCGTCGATCGCGAGCGTGAAGAAGGACGCGGCGCACCTCGCCGGCGCGAGCGACAGCACGGCGTCGACGATCGAGGAGGTGGCGCGCAGCGTGAAGGGCGTCGCCGCGAACGCCGAGGAGCTCGCCGCCGCGAGCGAGGAGCTCCTCGCCGCCGTGTCCGAGACGAGCGCGAGCATCGCCGACATGACGAGCCGCGGGCAGGCGAACGCCGCGTCGCTCGAGCAGGTCGGCGCGACGGTCGAGGAGATGACGAAGGGCATCTCGCGCCTGGCCGCCGACGCGCAGGTCGTCGGCGAGCGCGTCGCGGCGCTCGCCGCGGCGATCCTCCACATCGATCACGCGCTGGCCTCGGTCGCTGCGTCCGGCGTCGAGCTCGCGTCGTCCGTCGAGGAGACGAGCTCGACCGTCGAGGAGCTCGCCCGCTCGATCCGCGCCGTCGCCGAGCAGGCGCGCCAGCTCGAGGCGACGATGGGCGTCGCGGTGTCGAACCTCGCCTCGGTCGCGTCCGGCGTCGAGCAGCTCGCCGCCGCCTCCGAGAAGAGCGCGACCAGCGTCGAGGCGTCGACGGGCGCGATCGACCAGATCGCGGGCTCGAGCGCTGCCATCGCCGACAGCGCCAACCAGATCACGGCGCTCGCGCTCGCGAGCAGCGCGTCGGCGACCGAGCTCGAGGCCTCGTCGCGCAAGGTCGCCCAGATCGGCGAGGGCGCGCGCGCGCTCGGCGAGCGCGTCAGCAACATGGCGCGCGAGGGCGGCGCCACCGTGACGAAGTCCATCTCGGGCTTCTCGAAGATCCGCGCCTCGATCAGCGAGTCGTCCACGGTGATGAAGGAGATGGGCCGCCGCGCCGAGGAGATCGGCGACATCGTGGCGACCATCAACCTGCTCGCCGATCGCACGAACCTCCTCTCGCTCAACGCCAGCATCGAGGCGGCGCGCGCGGGCGAGCACGGGCGCGGGTTCGCCGTCGTCGCGGAGGAGATCCGCGCGCTCTCCGACCGCGCCGCGTCGTCGAGCGCCGAGATCGCGAAGATCGTGCGCGGCCTCCAGGGCACCGTGCGCGAGGCGGTGACCGCCTCGGCCGAGGGCGCGCGCGTCGCGGAGGACGGCGCGGCGCTCGCCATCGACGCGGAGCGCGCGCTCGACGCGATCCTGCGAGGCGTCGACGAGGTGGGCGGCGTCGTGCGCGAGGTCTCGCGGTCCGCCGAGCAGCAGGTCGCCGCCACGCAGGCGCTCGTGTCGAGCATCGGCAAGGTGACCGAGCAGGGCAAGAGCGTCGCGCACGCCGCGGCGGATCAGACGCACGCCGCGCAGCTCCTCGCGCAGGGCGCCGCGCAGCTCCGCCAGATGTCGAAGCAGAGCGCGCAGGCCACGGCCGAGCAGGCGCGCGCGATGCGCGAGGTCGTGCGCGCGAACACGCAGGTCTCCGCCATCGCCGAGCAGGTCGCGCGCGCGTGCACCGAGCAGGCGGGCGCGGCGAACCAGCTCGCGAAGACCGTCGTGCAGATGCGCGGCCTCGTGCAGCAGTCGAGCGCCACGCTCGTCGAGCAGAGCCGCGTCGCGTCGGCGACCGGCGTCGCCGCGCAAGAGGTCAAGTCCGTCACCGAGCGCACGCTCGGCGCGCTCACCGAGCAGGCGAACGGCGCCGTCGAGATGTCGCGCGCGCTCGACGACGTGCGCAAGCAGACCCTCCAGACCGCGCGCGCGCTCGCCGAGCAGTCGAAGGGCACGCGGCAGCTCGAGATCGCCTCGCGCCAGGCGGCGCGCCTCGCCGAGCAGCTCACGCAAGCGACGAGCGAGCAGCGCAAGGCGACGAGCGAGCTCGCCGTGCAGGCCGAGGAGGTGCGCCGCATCGCGAAGCGCACGTCCCGCTCGCTCGACGAGCAGAGCGAGGCGGTGAGCGGCGCCGCGGCGACGGCCAACAAGCAGGCGCAGGGCGTCGGCAGCGTCGCCCGCGCGACGACGGACCAGGCCGAGCTCGCCGAGCGCACCGCGCGCACGATCGAGGTCGCGCGGGTCGAGGCGCGCGGGCTCGCCGCGACGACGCAGGTCGAGGCGCGCCGCGCCGCGCAGCTCCACGCCGACGGCGAGGCGGCGCAGGTCCACCTGAGCGAGGCGCGCGCCGCGCTCGATCGCGCCGGCGGCGGCGACGCGGACGGCGCGGCGCTGCCTCCGAGCGAAGCGTGAGCGCGGCCGCTGGCCTCGGCCTGTCGGAGCGCGATCGGGGCCGCCTCGAAGAGATCGAAGAGATCGCGCGCGGCGAGGACGTCGCGCCGCTCGTCGCGGCGCTCGACGAGCCGAGCTGGGTCGTGCGCCGGGGCGTGGTCGCGGCGCTCGCGCGCGCCGGCGACGCCGCGCTCGGTCCCGTCGTCGAGGTGCTGCGCTCGGCGCGCGGTCACGAGGGCCGGCTCGCCGCCGCGGTCGACGCGCTCGTCGCCTCGCGCGGCGCGGTGGAGGCCGCCATGTTCGCGCTGCTCCGCGAGGATCCTCCGGCCGTCGTGATCTGCGACGTCGCGCAGATCCTCGGGCGTCGGAAGAGCGAGGGCGCGCTCGAGGCGCTCGGCGCCATGGCCCTGCACGAGGACGACAACGTCGCCATCGCGGCGATCGAGGCGCTCGGTCGCATCGGCGGCCCGGGCACGTGCGCGGCGCTCGTCGCGGCGGTGGCATGCAGGAGCTTCTTCCGCACGTTCCCCGCGATCCGCGCCCTCGGCGCCACGGGCGACGCGCGCGCGGTCGCGCCGCTCGCGTCTCTGCTCGACGACCCACTCTACGCGCTCGACGCGGTGATCGCGCTCGGCGAGACGGGCCGGGAAGAGGCCATCGCGCCGCTCCTCGTCCTGCTCGACGCGAGCGACGCGGCGCTCGTCCGCGCGGCGGCCGGCGCGCTCGTCGAGCTCGACCACCGCGCGCAGGTCGGCGCGGCGTGTCCTCGGCCGGCTGCGCGGGTTCGCGCGCACGCCGCGGCGCGCGGGAGCGTCCGGAGCCTCGGCGCCGCGCTCCAGCAGGCCGACGACGCGGCGGCGGTGCGCGTCGCGCGCGTGCTCGGCTGGGTCGCGGACGACGCGGCGATCGCGATCCTGTTCGAGCTCCTCGCGAGGGACGGCGCGGTGGCGGCGGCCGCGTCGAGCGCGCTCCGCGACGCAGGGCCTCGCGTCGAGGCGCGGCTCGGCGCGGCGCTCTCTGCCGGCGGCAGCGCGACGCGACGCCGGCTCCTCCCGCTCGTCGGCGCGCTCGCCGTCGACCGCGAGGTCATCGCCGCGTGCCTCGACGACGACGACGCGGCGGTGCGCGCGCTCGCGTGCGAGGCCTGGGCGCGCACGGGGGAGGCGCGCGACGTCTCGCGCCTGTTCTCCCGCGTCTCCGATGCCGACGCCTACGTCGCGCAAGCGGCGAGCGCCGCCGTGCAGGCGCTCGGCGGCGCGGAGATCCGCGCGCTCGCCCTCCGGGGCGCGAGGTCGACCGACGCGCGCACGCGCCGCGCTTCGCTCCGCGTCGTCGGCTACTTCGGCGATCCGGAGGCGCTGCCGGTCCTCCGCGCCGCGATCGGCGACGTCGATCCGCGCGTCGCAGAGGCGGCGCTCGTCGGGCTGTCGCTCGTCGGCGAGGCCGAGGCCACCGCCGCGATCGTCGCCGCGGCCGCGCACGCGTCGCCGAAGATCCGCGCCGCCGCGGCGCGCGCCCTCGGCGGGACGAGCCGCACGGACGGCGTCGTGGGGGCGCTGACGCGCGGGCTCGACGATGCGGACGCGTGGACGCGCTACTACGCTTGCCGCTCGCTCGGTCGCCTCGGCGTCACGGCGGCCGCCGACGCGATCGCTCTGCGCCTCGAGGACGCGGCGGGGCAGGTGCGCGTCGCCGCCGTCGAGGCGCTGGCGACGCTCGGCGGCGAGGTGGCGGCGCGCGCGCTCGCGGGCGCCGCTGCGTTCGGGGACGCGGACGCGCGGCGCGCCGCGCTCGTCGGCCTGGGCATGGCGCACCGAGACGAGTCGCTCGCGACGGTCAACGACGCGGTCATGTCGACCGACGTCGCCACCCGGCTCA
>DASYCF010001354.1:0-4522 GCA_036500365.1 Byssovorax sp. | reverse complement strand
GATGGCGCGCACGCCGTCGAGCTTCAGCTCGTACAGCCACTCGGCGCCGTGGTCGGGCGCGCCCGTCAGCGAGCAGAGCATCGGCGAGAGATCCTTCGCGCGCACGGCGCCCTCGGGCGCGCCGAGCTTCGCGGCGAGCTCCTCGGTGCGGCGCGCGATCGCGGGCGCCTCGGCGAGCTCCTTCACGGTGAGGCCGCTGAGGATCGAGCGCGGCTTCTCGGCGACGAGGTCGACGCCGGCCTTCGCGTGCGCGTCCGCCTTCTTGAAGAACAGCCACTCGTTGCCCTTGCCGTTCTTGAGCTTCACGAGCGCGAAGCGGCCGCGCGACTTGATGCCCTCGAGCTCGAAGTCGATCTTGCCGCGCGCGATCTCCTCCTCGGCCGGGCCGTCGAGGTAGCGCACGCGGCCGCGGTCCCACACGATCATCGGCCCCGCGCCGTAGAGGCCGTCCGGGATGATCGCCTCGAAATCGAGGTAATCGAGCGGGTGATCCTCGGTCATGACGGCGAGGTGCTTCGCCTCGGGATCGAGGCTGACGCCCTTCGGCACGGCGAACGAGAGGAGCACGCCGCCGACCTCGAGGCGCACGTCCCAGTGCATGCGCGTCGCGTCGTGCTGGTGGATGACGAACGCGCCGGCGAGCGTGGGCGCCGCGCCCGCGGGCGGCTCGGGGCCGAACGGCTCGTTCGTCGCGCCGGCGTCGCGCTTCTTCTTGTACTCGTCGAGCTTCACGCGCCGTCAGCGCGCAGAGGGGCCGGTCGCGAGGCGCTCGGCCGCCGCGTCGAGCTCGGGGTCGGGCGCGTCGAACTGCACGGCGACGCCCGACTGCCACACGTCGCTCTCGTCGGCGGGGCGCGCCTCGACCCGCACGACGCGGCCGACGACGACGCGCGCGTCCTTCGGCGCGTCGAACACGTCGAGGTGGAGCTTCACCCGATCGCCGACGGCGGGCGCCGCGCGCACGAGCAGGTACGCGCCCGCCGCGCTCACGTCGCGGATGAGCGCGATCTCCACGTCCGACGTCTCGCCCGCCTCGCCACGCTGGATGTGGAACGGGTAGCAGGTGAAGTGGCGCATCCCGCCGCGCCGCTCGCCGTCCGGATCGGACATCTCGTCAGCCTATCGCGAGAGCAGGGTCAAGGCAGCAGCGGGCTTCCGGGATCGGGTCGATCGCGGAAGGGGATGCTCGGCTCGTCTTCGCCCCGGACCGTGCACTGAAGGGCGACGCACTGCGCGTGGTAGAGCGCCTTGCGCCCGCACCCGCTCGCGAGGAGGCGCCCGCCGAGCTGCTCCTCGATGTGAATCTGCTGCTGCGGGCAGTCGAGATCCTTCTCGGCGACGACGCGCGCCTCGGGGATGGCCGGGCTCGCGCCGCTCATCGAGATCGTGTTCGTGCAGGCGGCCAGCGCCGCGACCGCGAGGAAGGAGAAGATCATCGGTCGCATGCGTGCTCGGAGCGACAAGGAACTTGCAGCCGGCGCTCGGCGCGGTCAATCGCAGGGTGTCGTGACGGTTCGCATCGCCCCGCTCCTCGCGCTCGCCCTCGCGCTCGCGTCGCCGCTCGCCGCCGGCTGCGGCACCGACGTCGCCTTCGAGCCCGCCAACGACGCGCGCGCGTGCGCGCCGCACGACCCGTCGCGGGTCGACGTGTACCTGCACGGACCGCCGTCGCGCGCCGTCACGGTCATGGGTACGATCGTCGCCGCGCAGAGCAGCTACGTGAGCGTCGACGACCGCCGCGCGGTGTTCCGCGAGCTCCGCCAGCGCGCCGCCGAACTCGGGTGCGACGGCATCGTCGTCGCCCCGGACGACGGGCTCGCGGGCGACGTGACGATGAACCAGGCGCGCCGCTACCCGTTCGCCGAGCGCGCCGCGTGGCGCGCCGCCTGCCTCGTCTACGAGCGCGCCACGCCGCCGTCGACAGCCACGGCGCGCCGCTGACCCCCGCGACAAGCCTGCTTCGTCTGGCCTTTCGTGCAGCGTCGGCGCTACGCTGCGCACGCTCGCACATGGCTCCTTCTTCGTCTCGCGCTCGGCGGGCGCTGTCTGTCTTCGCGCTCCGGTGCGCCTCGCTCGGCGCCGCGGCGGCCGTCGCCTCGACCGGCGCGCCGGCGTTCGCGCAGCAGAAAAACCCCTACAAGCAGCACATGGAGGTGGGCGTCACCCTCTTCCAGGCGGGCAACTACCCGGGCGCCATCACCGAGTTCCGCGCCGCTTACGACGCCAAGCCCAAGGCGAGCCCGCTGCTCAATTTGGCGCTCTGTTACAAGGCCCTCTTCAACTACCCGAAGGCGATCCAGTACCTCGACAAGGCGCTCAAGCAGCACGCCGACACGATGGACGCGAGCGACAAGCGCGCCGCCGAGCAGGCCATCCAGGAGATGACCGCGCTCCTCGGCTACGTGAACGTGCGCGTGACGCCGCCCGAGGCGATCCTCACGGTCGACGGCGAGGACGTCGGCGCCAACGTCGCCGGCACGCCCGTGCCGCTCGGCCCCGGCAAGCACCGCGTGGGCGCCCACAGCGAGGGCTTCGACCCGCAGGAGCTCGAGGTCACCGTCGTCAGCGGCGAGCGCGACAAGGTGCTCACGCTGCAGCTCGTGCCGAACCGCACGTGGGTCGTCATCACCTACCCGGGGCACATCATCGCCCTCGACGGGACGCCGCTCGGCAAGGACGCGTTCAGCGGCATGATGCAGCCGGGCCAGCACCACCTGCAGATCTACACGCCGGGCCGCCCCGGGTTCGACGTGCCGCTCACGCTGCTCGCGGGGCAGTCGGTCGTCGTCGAGAAGGGGCCGCGCGGCCCCACCGTGCGCGGCGCGGCGCCGACCATGCCCATCGTCACGGTGCCGCTGAGCACGGCGCCCCAGCCCGTGCCGCCGCCGCCGATCAAGAAGATCGAGGAGCCGACGCCGCAGTACCGGGGCTTCTTCCTCCTCGTCGGCGCGGACCTCATGTGGGAGCTCTCGCACCAGTCGATCACCGGCACGGCGGGCGGCTCCAAGGGCCAGTCGCTCGACTTCAGCACGAACAGCGGGTTCGGCGCGCAGTTCGTCGGCGGCTACCGCATCAACAACTTCGCGGGCTTCGAGCTCTTGGTCGAGTACGACAACATCTTCACGCCGCTCTCGAACGATTCGGACCACGGCTACACACAGAGCGACGTGCGGCTGGGCCCGGGTCTTCGGTTGATGACGAACGGCCACAACCTTCGGTTCATCGGCACGATCGCGGCTGGGTACGCGCACGACTCGATCTCGTTCAGCCTGCCCGAGGCGCCGAACGTCAGCGCGCCCGACGTGAACGCCGCGTTCGCGCTCGGTGAGGTCGGGATGGAGCTCGAGTTCTCCGGGCTCATCGTCGACGCCGTGGGGCAGCTCGGCGCGCAGACGACGCGACAGCTCACCGGCGGCTCGAGCGGGTCGAGCCCGTCGGGCCTCGGCGGCTTCGGCCTGCGCATCGGCTACGCGTTCTGGAAGGCCCCGCCGGTGACGCCCGTGACGGCCCCCGCGGCGCCCGCGAACAAGTAGCCGAGCCGCGCAGCGCGTCGGCGTTATGCTGCGCCCGCCATGGGCGACGACGCGATCACCACCCACCTCAAGGAAACCCGCCGCTTCGAACCGAGCGAGGCGTTCGCGAAGGCCGCGCGCATCGGCTCGCGCGCCGCGTACGACGCGCTCTACAAGGAGAGCCTCGACGACCCGGAGTCGTTCTGGCGCCGCGAGACCGCGGGCCTCGCCCTGCGCGCGCCGTGGACGACGACCGTCGACTGGAAGCTCCCGCACGCGAAATGGTTCGTCGGCGCGAAGCTCAACGTCACCGAGAGCTGCCTCGATCAGCACCTCGCGACGGCGCGCCGCAACAAGGCCGCGATCATCTGGGAGGGCGAGTACGGCGCGACGCGCACGCTCACGTACCAGGAGCTCCACCGCGAGACGTGCATCTTCGCGAACGCGCTCGCGAAGCTCGGCGTCGAGAAGGGCGATCGCGTCCTCATCTACATGGGCATGGTCCCCGAGGTCGCCGTCGCCATGCTCGCGTGCGCGCGCCTCGGCGCCGTGCACACAGTCGTCTTCGGCGGCTTCGCGGCCGACGCGATCAAGGACCGCATCCACGACAGCCAGGCGAAGGTCGTCATCACGCAAGACGCCGGCTACCGCCGCGGCAACGTGCTCCCGCTCAAGGCCGTCGTCGACAAGGCGCTCGCCCAGCCCGAGTCGGCGAGCGTGAAGGCGTGCGTCGTGCTGAAGCACCTCGGCGACAAGGCCCCGGTCGAGCTCGTCGCCGGCCGCGATCACTGGTGGCACGACGTCGCCGACGCGCGCGCCGCGAAGCGCGATGCCGAGATCGTCGACGCCGAGCACCCGCTCTTCATCCTGTACACGTCGGGCTCGACCGGGAAGCCGAAGGGCGTGCTCCACACGACGGCGGGCTACCTCGCCGGCGTGCACGTCACGAGCAAGTACGTCTTCGATCTGCGCGACGAGGACGTGTACTGGTGCACGGCCGACGTCGGCTG
>DASYCF010001353.1:0-9240 GCA_036500365.1 Byssovorax sp. | reverse complement strand
CGCCGCGACCGCGTCGGCCGGACCGAAGGCGCCCGGCCCGCCGAGGCCCGACGCGCAGCAGCCCGGCCCGCGCCTCGTCGATCGCGTCGTCGTCCGCTGGCACGCGCCGGAGACGGGCGGCATCGCGAAGCCTCAGTTCGTGTTCGAGCGCGAGCTCGCGTTCGAGGCCGAGCTCGAGGCGCTCGCCGATCCCGACCCCGAGACGGCGAGCTACCGCGAACGACACGTGCGCGCCGCCCTCGATCGACACATCGCCGAGACGCTGCTCGCGAGCCTCGCCATCGTGCCGGCACCGACCGACAAGGACCTCGTCACGCGAGCGGCGCAGGCGCGCGCCATCCTCGACCAGCGCGTGCACGGCCGCGAGCACGTCGAAGAGGCCGCCGCGCGCGAAGGGATCGGCGCCGACGAGATCGACCTCATCCTCGCGCGTCAGGCCCGGGCGAGCCTGTACCTCGATCGCATGGTCGCGCCGATGCTCGAGCCCTCCGAGGTCGAGCTCCGCGAGCTGTGGAAGGCGGGCTCGACGCCTTTCAAGGAGCTCCGCTACGACGACGCGCGCCCGCTCATCGTCCGCTGGCTCACGGGCCAACGAATCGCGCGCGCGATCGACGCGTACTACCAAAACGCCCGCTCCCGCGTCGTCCTCGCCATCGCACGCAAGGCGCCTTGAACGGCCGACACGCGTCGCGAGCCGAGCCGAGCCGCCCCACCGTGTCGGCCTCGACGTGGACGGCGTGAGGAATCAGCGCGAGCCCGCGCGAGTTGTCGATCCAGGGCCCGGACGACGAGCCCCGCGGACACTCCGCGAAAGTTCACCCTCGCGAACCCTCGAAAGCCGCGTAGAGTCATGCCCACACAGCCCGAGAAGACGTACGCCCCGGCGCGCGTCGCAGACGTTGTGCACTTGACCCGGGCGAGCCGGCCAGCCCTCCGGCCCGTCCTGTCGCAGAGCGAGGAGGACATGAGTCACGAGATCCCTACAGCCGGCGGGGCGCCTGCGCGCGACATCCCGATCGACTGGGAGGCGCTGGAGGACGCCTTCGAAAACAACGCGCCCGAGGTGCATTCGTACCTGCACCTCGTGACGGGCGACGTGCTTCGCGTCGTCGACGGCGTGGCCGATCCGCAGATGCACGCACGCATCGCGGCCGACACGAACTACCTGCGCATCGACCCCGTGAGCTCGCGCGAGCAATACCGGTGGATGGAGCGCTACATCCCGATGGTCGAGGAGCCCGAACTTCAGGGGAAGCTCAACCAGGCGATCGACGGCAAGGGCGCGTTCCGCCGCTTCAAGGACGTGCTGATGGCGCACGCGCCCGAGCGCGAGCGCTGGTTCGCCTTCCGCAGCGAGCGGCTGCGCATCTTCATGGAGGCGTGGCTCTCCGCGCACGCGCTGACCCCCGTGCCGCGGCCCGTCTGGGTGCCCGAGGTGACGCCGACTCCGCCCGAGGTAGAAGGCGCGGCGCCGACCGGCGTCGTCATGCCCGACGCCGTGACCCCTCCGCGCGAGGAGCAGCGCGAGCGGCGCGGCCGCAGCGTCGAGACGCTCCGCAAGAACCTGCGCGAGATCGCCGAGGCGCTCGGCCCGCGCGATCTCGACACGCTCACCGCGTTCGCCGAGTTCCTCAAGGCGCGGCGCGCGGCGCGCTCGTTCACGCAGCACCACGCCGAGGCGGCCACCACGGCCGACGACGACGCGCCGGCGTCACAGGAGATCGCGAACCCCGCCCGCGACGCCAGCTGACGGGGGCGGGCGGCGCGGTCAACGCGAACGACAGCGACCGACCGCGTCGGTCCAGCCGCGGACGTGGCCGGCGCGCGCGTCGGCCTGCATCGCGACGTCGAAGCGGCGCTCGACGGGTGACATGCGCGCTGCCTCGGCGACGCTCGCGAACACCCCCGCGCCGACGCCCGCGAGCATCGCCGCGCCGCGCGCCGTGGACTCGAGCTCCGCGGGGCGCTCGATCGCGACGTTGGAGAGATCGGCCTGGAGCTGCATGAGCAGTGCGTTCGCGGCGGCGCCGCCGTCGACCCGCATGCGCGCGAGCGGCTTGCCGAGGTCGTCGCTCATGGCCGTGAGGAGGTCGTTGACCGAGAACGCGATGCCCTCGAGCGTCGCCCGGGCGAGGTGCGCGCGCGTCGTCCCGCGCGTGATGCCGACGACGAGCCCGCGCGCCTCGGCGTCCCAGTACGGCGCGCCGAGGCCCGTGAGCGCCGGCACGAAATACACGCCGTCGGTCGAGTCGACCTTCTGCGCCAGCGCCTCGATCTCGGACGCCTTCTCGATGAGGCCGAGGCCGTCGCGCAGCCACTGCACGGCCGCCCCCGCGACGAACGCGCTGCCTTCGAGCGCGTAGACCGGCTCGTCGCCCACCTGCCACGCCACGGTGCCGAGGAGGCCGAAGCGGCTCTCCACGGGCTTCGCGCCGACGTTCACGAGCACGAACGCGCCCGTGCCGTACGTGCACTTCGCGTCGCCGACGGCGAAGCACGCCTGGCCGAAGAGCGCGGCCTGTTGGTCCCCCGCGATGCCCGCGATCGGCAGGCCGTCGGGCAGGTGCGGCGCGCCCTTCGTCGTCGCGGCGACGCCGGCCGACGGGACGATCCTCGGGAGCAGCGCGCGCGGCACGCCGAGGAGCGAGAGCATGCCGTCGTCCCACGCGCGCGTCGCGAGGTTCATGAGCAGCGTGCGCGACGCGTTCGTGACGTCGGTCGCGTGGACGCGCGCGTCGCCCGACAGGCGCCACACGAGCAGGCTGTCGATCGTGCCGAACGCGAGCTCCCCCGCCTCGGCGCGGCGCCGCGCGCCCGGCACCTCGTCGAGCAGCCATCCGACCTTCGTGCCGCTGAAATACGGGTCGAGCACGAGCCCCGTCGCCGCGCGGACGCGCGCCTCGTGGCCCGCGGCGCGGAGTGCGGCGCAGCGCTCGCTCGTGCGGCGATCCTGCCAGACGATGGCGCGGTGCACGGGCTTGCCCGTCGCGCGATCCCAGAGCACCGTCGTCTCGCGCTGGTTCGTGATGCCGATGGCCGCGACGCGGTCGCCGCCCACGCCCGCCGCGTGGAGCGCGGCGCCGGTCGCGTCGGCGACGCTCTGCCAGATCTCCTCGACGTCGTGCTCGACCAGCCCGGGGGACGGGAAATGCTGCGCGAAATCCTTCGTCGCGCGGCCGAGCGTGCGTCCGTCGCGATCCATGACGAGCGCGGTCGTGCCCGTCGTCCCTTGGTCGATCGCGAAGAGGAGGTCGGCGGCCATGCGAGCGAGCTAGCAGCGGGCGTTTCCGGCGACAACGGCGCGCCGTTGCGCTTCGCGAGGGGCGCGGCTATACGCCCGCGCATGCCGCAGAAGCCCCAGGATCGTGCGAAGTACAAGCGCCGCCAGACGAAGCGCCTCGCCAAGTGGCGCGCCAAGCAGGAGAGCGCCCAGGCCGCGACGCCGACCGCGAACGCGAAGCCCGCCAAGTAGTCGAGGCCGCGCGGCTCCCCGGCGCTACGGCGTCGGGTGCGACTCGCGCATCGGGACCGACTCCCGCGGGAGCGGGGTCGCGGTCGCGGTCGCGGTGCGCGGCGTCCTGTACTCGGGGATCATCGCGGCGAGCGCGGCGCGGACGCGCGCGGCGTCGTTCGTGTCGGCCGCGCGCGCGAGGTCGCCGATCTGCTCGAGCACCGCGTCGTAGTCGCGCGCGCGCAGCTTGCCGACGAAGATCTTCGGGTGGCGAGTCTTGTCGGCGCCCTCGTCCTCGACCGAGAGCTCCTCGAAGAGCTTCTCGCCCGGGCGCATGCCCGTGAACTTGATCTCGACGTCTTCGCCCACCTTCAGGCCGGAGAGCGCGATGAGATCCTTCGCGAGGTCGACGATGCGCACGGGCTCGCCCATGTCGAGGATGAAGATCTCGCCGCCCTCGCCGATCGCCGCCGCCTCGAGCACGAGCTGCGACGCCTCGGGGATGGTCATGAAGTAGCGCTGCATGTCGGGGTGCGTGATCGTGACGGGGCCGCCCGCCGCGATCTGCTGCTTGAAGATCGGGACCACGCTGCCGTTCGAGCCGAGCACGTTGCCGAAGCGCACCGCGGAGAAGCGGGTCTCGCTGCGCGCCGAGAGCGCCTGCACGTACATCTCCGCGGCGCGCTTGCACGCGCCCATCACGCTCGTCGGGTTGACGGCCTTGTCCGTCGAGATGAGCACGAAGTCGCGCACCCCGCGGCGATCGGCGAGGTCGGCGAGGCGCTTCGTGCCGAGCACGTTGTTCTTCACGGCCTCACCCGCGTTGCACTCCATCATGGGCACGTGCTTGTGCGCCGCCGCGTGGAAGATGACCTCCGGCGCGTGCCGCACGAAGAGCGCCTCCATGCGCGCGGCGTCGCCGATGTCGGCGATGAGCGGGACGACCTCGACGCGCGGCCAGCGCTCGAGGAGCTCCCGGTGCACCTCGAAAAGCGCGTTCTCCGCTCGCTCGACGAGGAGGAGCCGCTTCGGCTCGTAGCCGCAGATCTGCCGGCAAAGCTCCGAGCCGATGCTGCCGCCCGCGCCCGTGACGAGCGCGACGCGGCCGCGGATGACGTCCAGGATGGCGCCGTCGTCGAGCCGCACGGGCTCGCGGCGCAGGAGATCCTCGATGGCGACGTCGCGCACGCGCGAGAGGTTCACGCGCCCGCCGACGATCTCGTGGAGCCCGGGGATGATCTTCACGGGCAGCTCCGCCGCATCGCACAAGCCGACGATGCGCCGCACGTCGGAGCCCTTCGCGTTCGCGATCGTGATGAGCACCTGCGTCGCGCCGACCGCCGCGGCGATGTCGCCGAGGAGCGTCGTCGGGCCGAGCACGGGCAGGCCCTGGATCATCGTGCCGCCCTTGAGCGCGTCGTCGTCGACGAAGCCCACCGGGTCGATGCCGAGCTGGCGCGCCTCGATCTCGCGCGCGACGGCGACGCCTGCGTTGCCCGCGCCGACGAGCAGCGTGCGCTCGGGCGCGGTGAGCGGCAGCGCGCGCGACGCGACGACGCGGCCCGCCCGCTCGGCGAGGAGCCGCCGCGTGGCGCGCAGGGTGACGGTGCCGGCGAACGCGAGCATCGCGTCGATCGCGATGACGCCGAGGGGCACGACGCCGTGACGCGCCGGCGTGAAGTGCGCCTGCAGCAGCGGCGAGACGACGCGCAGCGCGACGAGCACGCCGCTGCTCGCGCCGATGGCGAGCGCGAAGCGCGTCACCTCGCGGAGGCCGATGTACCGCCACGCGAAGCGCGTCACCGAGAAAGCGACGAGCGCGACGTACTGCACCGCGACCACGTACGGCGCGATGAACGCGAACCGCTGCAGCTCGACGGGCGGCACGTTCCAGTCGAAGCGCAGCGCGAACGCGACGCCGAGCGCGGCGAGCAACGTCGTCACGTCGAGCAAGCCCTGGGAGGTCCGCGACGCGAAGCGGTTCATGCGGTGGATCTCGATGCGTGCGCCGACCCTGGCATTCAGGAGACGGCGGCCGGACGTAACGCCGGACGACGCGGCTGGCGAGCAGGATCCTCGCCTGTATCCGGCGTCGGACGAAGCACCGCGGCGTGTCCGTTCAGTGTCCGATTGGCGGCGAGCCTGGGCCCCACGGGCGGCGGGTCAAGGCCTCCGGACCGTCTTGCAGCAGCGAAAGCCCAGGTGGTAGTTGACGTGCCACGCCTCGTCCATGGGCTCGACGTGCCACCTCGGGTCGTGGTTGCACATGTCCGGGTACGTCTCGTGGCCCTTCTCCTGCTTCTCGTTCGGCTTCCGGGCGACGTCGACGTAGAAGAACGCGCTGCCTTTGAGCTGGCTGTAGAGCTTGCCGTCTTCGACGTCGCGGCGGGTCATGATCTCGGCCACGTTGCCGTGCTGGTCGTAGACGCCGAAGCGCGATTTGCACTCGGGGAAGGCGCCGGACGGCTCGGTGTTGGTGGCGCACGTCTTCCACGCGCTGGCGGCGGAGTCGGGGTCGCAGCCGGGGCCGAACTTCGCGGCGGGCTTGTTCGTGTTGCAGATGTCGAGGTCCATCTCGTCGCCGTACGCGAACACGCGGTCCTTGCCGCCGTCGGGGTCGCCGCGACACGCGAGCATCCACTCCTCTTGTTGACAGAGGCGCTTGCCCTCGAGCTCGCACATGCGCTCCGCCTGGAGCGGCGCGATCCAGACGAACGGGAGCTCGCACGGCTTGTTCGGGAACTCGAAGACGTCGATGCACGCCTTCGTCTTCTTCGGATCTCCGTGGCGATAAATCGGCACCATGTCGTCGGCGCCGCAGACCCGCCGCTGCTCGGGCGTCTGGAGCGTCACGCCGGCGAGCCCGGCGAGGCATTTGGCGCGCGAGATCGCGTGGTGCGCGAGCTCCTTGTTTCCCTGGTTCGTGCGCCGCGCGGAGCCGACGTCGAACGTCTTCTCGAGGAAGAGCGCGCCGTCCTTCTTCCGCTTGTCGATGGTGAAGAGCGCGAGGAGCTCCTCCTTCGTCTCGAGGTGGAGCGCCATCGGATCGTCGTCGGGGCCCGCGTCGGCGCCGCCGTCGAGCGCGCCCGCATCCGCCGCGCCGGCATCGACGACGCCCGCGTCGAGATCGAAGGGCTGCGCGCTGGTGACGGCGCGCGCGCTCGCCGACGCGCTCGCGACGGCGGTCACCGTGTGCTTCTTCCGCGGCCGAATCGAGCACGCGCTCGACGCGGCGAGCGTCGCGGCGACGAGCGCGAGCGCGAGCGGGGAGCGCAGCACGGCGGCGCATCGTAGTCGACCGCGCGCGGATGTTCGCGACTACGATGCCGCGGATGGCGCGCCCCGCGACGACGCTCCCGCCCGAGATGCGCGTGCGCGACGCGCGCGACCGGTACCTCGCGGAGAACGGCTTCGACACGCGCAGCTACACCGCCCCGAAGTTCGGGATCACCGTCTTCGGCCGCACGTGGACGTTCCAGAACGTGTCGAGCCGCCAGCGCGCCATCCCGCTCCACGACCTGCACCACGTCGCGACGGGCTACGGCACGTCGCTCGAGGGCGAGGGCGAGATCAGCGCGTTCGAGCTCCGCGGCGGCATCGACTCGGCCGTCCTCTGGGCGCTCAAGCTCGGCGCGATCGGCTACGGCCTGTTCACGTCGCCGCGCCGCGTGGCCGCGTCGTTCGCGCGAGCCCGCGGGGGTGCGACGCTCTACGTGAGGCCGCTCGACTACGACGCCGCGCTCGCGATGACGCTCGGGGAGCTCCGCGCGCACCTCGGCATTCAGGCCGACGGCCTCGCGGATCGGCCGGCGACGCTGCACGCGAACGCGCCGCGACGATGAGCTCCCGCGCGCCGAACGCCGCGCCGCGCGCCGAGCTCCTGCGTCGCCTCTCTCTGTTCGACGTGCTGTGCATCGGCGTGAACGCGACCGTGGGCTCCGGCGTCTTCGCGCTGCCCGACGACATGCACGCGGCGATGGGCGGCTGGTCGCCGCTCGCCTACGTCGCGTGCGCGCTCCTGCTGTTGCCGGTCGCGCTCTGCTTCGCCGAGCTCTCGGGGCGCTTCACCGAGACCGGCGGCGCGTACGTGTTCGCCCGGCACGCGTTCGGTCAGCAGATCGGCTTCGTCGTCGGGTGGTTTTGTTGGGCGGCGACGCTCATCGCCTGGGCGGCGAACACCACGCTGTTCTTCGATCTCCTCGGCGTCGCGCCGTGGCCGTTCGGCAAGCCGCTCGGCGTGCTCTCCATCGTGCTGCTCGGCGCCATCAACTGGTTCGGCGTCAAGCCCGGCGCGCACGTCGTCAACCTCGTCACCATCGGCAAGCTCTCGGCGATCTTCGGCTTCATCGCCGTCGCCGCGTTCTCGATCGATCCGAAGCGCTTCGGCGGCGCGCTGCCGCACGGGGCGCTCGGCGTGGGACAGGGCGTGTACCTCGCGCTCTTTCCGCTCCAGGGCTTCGAGGTCACGCCCGTCACCGCCGGCGAGACCGCCAATCCGCGGCGCAACGTGCCGCTCGCGACCGCGCTCGCGCTCGTGCTCTCGGCGCTCTTGTTCATCGTCGTCCAGGCGGCGCTCGTCGGCTCGTACCCCGACCTCGCGCGGCCGAGCGAGATCCCGCTCGTCGACGCCGCCCGCTACCTGAGCCCGACCCTCGGCGTGGTCGTGCTCGTCGGCGGGCTCGTGTCGGTCGGCGGGTTCAACGCAGGGAGCGCGCTCGGCGCGCCGCGCTACGCCCAGGCCATCGCCGAACAAGGCCTCTTGCCTTCGTGGCTCGCGCGCGTCCACCCACGCTGGTCGACTCCGCACGTCGCGATCGCCGTGACGACCGGGCTCACCGCCGTGTTCGCGGTCCTGTCCGATTATCGATCGCTCGTCGGCATGTCGAACCTCACCGTGTGCGTCCAATACCTCGCGGCGTCGCTCGCGCTCCCGATCGTGCGGCGTCGCGCCAAGCCGGAGGACCCGCACGGCTTCGTGCTGCCGGCAGGGCTCCTGTTCGGCGTGCTGGGCGCCCTCGGCTCGACGACGCTCTTCGTCGGGACGACGGTCGACGCGGTGCGACGTCATTCTTATGGCGAGTTCGCCTTCGGCGGCGGCGCGCTCGCCGTCGGCGTCGTCGCCGCGCTCACCTCGCGCCGGCGGACTGCCGCATAAGCAACGGCCCGACCGCGTTCTCGTGTGGCCGGATGTCACACCGGCCTTAACCCTTTCCCATGAGCAACGAGGCAGCACCGGCCCACCACGCCAATGTCATCGTCGCAGGGCTCGACTCGTCGGAGCGCGCGTCGGGCGTGCGCGACACGGCGATCGATCTCGCCGTCGCGCGCCACGCGAAGCTCGTCTTGGTCCGCGCCATCGGCGTGCCGACCGAGATGATCCCCGAGCAGCGGGCGCTCCTGATGACCAACCTCCCCGATCTGCTCCACAAGGGCGCGGAGGCCGATCTCGAGCGCTATGCGCAGGCCGTCCCCGACGTGCTGACGCTCGAGCTCAGCGTGCGCGTGGGCGTCGCGTGGGAGGCGATCTGCGAGGAGGCGAAGGCGCGCGACGCGTCGCTCATCGTCGTCGGCGCGCACGAGTACGGCGTCGTCGACCGCATCCTCGGGACCACCGCGGCGAAGGTCGTGAACCACGCGCCGTGCTCGACGCTCGTCGTGCGGTGACCGCGGTCAGCGCTCGCGCGTCGCGGGAGGAGCCCTCGACGCGATCGCGTGAGTCGAGGAGCCGCTGCCTTCGAAGTAGGCCTTGAGGAGATCGCGGCCCACCTCGTTCGCCTTCTCCCACCATC
>DASYCF010001352.1:0-3733 GCA_036500365.1 Byssovorax sp. | reverse complement strand
AGGCGTACTCCGGTACGCCGAGGAACGTAGCGGAGCGGATGCGCCCGTATGGCGCCGAAGCGCCCGCCTCAGCGGCGGTTGACGCGCTCCAGGTAGGAGCCGTCGCGCGTGTCGATCTTCACCCACTCGCCCTCTTGCACGAAGAGGGGCACGTTCACGGTCGCGCCGGTCGACGTCGTCGCGGGCTTCGTCGCGCCGCTCGCGGTGTCGCCCTTGATGCCGGGCTCGCTGCTCACGATCTGGAGGACGACGTGCGAGGGCAGGGTCACGCCGATCGGCTGACCCTTGAAGATGGTGATGTCGACGTTCATGCCGTCGCTCAGCCAGCGCGAGTCGTCGCCGATCTTGTCGCCGGGGACGGTGACCTGCTCGCCGCTCTGCGAGTCCATGAACACGAAGTCCCCGCCCTCGGGGTAGATGTACTGGAGCTGACGCTCCTCGACGTCCGCCGGCTCGAGCTTCTCGCCCGACTTGTACGTGCGCTCGAGGACCGCCCCCGTCGCCATGTTGCGGATCTTCACGCGCGTGAAGGCCTGCCCCTTGCCGGGCTTGACGAACTGGAAGTCGACGACGACGAACGGCTGGCCGTTCTCCATCATCTTGAGGCCCTTGCGGATGTCGCTCGTGTCCATGCGGGGAGTTTCCTGCGGCTCTGCGGGCCAGGCGGCCCGATTCGGCGGCCCGTCTAGCACGTCTCCGCGCGCGCCGTACAGACGCTCGCCGGGCCATCCGCTGCGACTCCGCTGGCGCGAGTCGCAAATCGCCGCCGCCGGCTTGGCCGCGGCGGGCCGGGGCTGGGATCATGCGAGCGAGGATCGCCCACCGCCCATGGCCCCCCGAGACGCCGACGTCGACGACGAGCTCCGCGACATCAAGCGCGAGATCGTCGAGTCGCGCTCGCTCGTCATCAAGACGAACAACCTCACGAACGCGCTCGCGGCCGATCTCAAGAGCATCTCGAAGCGCCAGCTCGGCTTCGAGCGCCGCGCGATCCTGAACAGCGCCGCCGCGAACCTGCTCTTCGTGGTCGTCGTCATCGGCGTCGTGAAGGTCGCCTGGGACGCCCGCGTCGACGCCGTGCAGGCCGAGACCAAGGGCGCGAAGGAGAAGGCGACGAAGGCCGAGGGCGACGTGAAGGAGCTCCAGAAGAAGATCGACGACCGCGCCCACGCCGAGAGCGCCGCCGCCGCCTTCTACGAGCTCATCCGCAGCGACCGCCGGCAAGACATCATCGACGGCTTCGACGCCGTTCGAAAGGAGCCGCTCACGCGCGCCGAGCTCGCGTTCTTCACCGACGCGGTCGAGCGCGCGCGCGCCGAGCTCAGCGTGAAGGCGTACCAAAACGGCCTCGACCACGCGCGCGGCGGCCGGTGGCACGAGGCGGCCGTCGCGCTCGAAGAGTCGCTCCGGCTGAAGGACACGGCCGCGCACGCGCCGAGCGCCCGCCTGAACCTCGCCCGCGCGTACCGAAAGCTCGGCCGGCAGCGCGACGCGATCCCGATGCTCATCCAGCTCTCCGAGGCGTCTCCCGACAAGGAGATCATGCCCGAGGCGACGTTCCTCCTCGCCGAGTGCCTCATCGACATCCAGGCGTGGAACGACGCGAAGACCACGCTCCGGAGCTTGATCCGCCGCTTCCCCGACAGCGCGTACACGAACGACGCGCGCCTGGCGCTCGCCGACGTGAGCCTCAAGCACTGACGTCCCAATCTTGCTCACGGTTGCGGCCGTTGAATGGCGCACGCTATTTGTGCAGCCAAGTCGCCTGTCGATGTCCTTTTGGGGAGGAGAACCCATGAAGCTCGCTCACGTGCTCGCCGTCCTCGCCGCGATCGGCGGCGCCTTCGCGATGGTCCCCGGCTGCGGCGGCAACCCCGCCCTCGATCAGGATCCCAAGGCCGTCCTCCAGCGCACGACCGACGCGATCGCCCACCCGACCGGCGTCGTCTCGAAGCACTCGATGCCGAACCTGTTCACGAAGACGCAGCAGCAGGCGAGCGCAAACAGCGCCGTCAGCCTCACCGGGCTGAGCTCGTCGTCGTCCGTCAGCTCGCCCGCTTCGAAGCCCCAGGGCGGCAACTACCTGTCGTGCCTCGACGGCGACGTCACCGAGGGCTCGTTCGACATGAGCTGCATCGACCCGGCCTTCTCCGGCACGATGGAGTTCAAGATCGAGATCGACGGCCGCGACATCTACTCGATCATCGCGCTCGAGGGCGTCTGCCAGAACGCGACGAGCGAGTGCCTCGACGGCTGGATGGTGACCGGCGTGACCGAGGCGCCGCAGTCGGTCGAGGCCTTCGCCTACATCACGATGTCGGGTCCGCTCACGACCGAGGTGCAGTTCGGCTTCGACGAGACGTCCGGACCGCAAGGCGAAGACGTGCGCGTCGTGGCCTACGACGACGACGGCGACAGCTACGTGCTCGACTCCGACGTGACCGCCGGCGACGGCAGCGTGCACATCACCGGCGCGAACGGCACGTGGTCGTGCAGCTACGCGGGCGGCGGCGCGAGCGGCTCCTGCACCAGCACGGACTCCGCGTCGTTCGACTGGTCCGGCGGCTGAGGCGGGCGCTGCGGCGCCATACGGGCGCGTCCGCTCCGCTACGTTCCTCGGCGTACGCGGAGTACGCCTGCGGTACGTTGCTCGCGGTCGCGCCCGTCTGACGCCGCATCATCCCGCCTCAGGGACGTCCCTCCGATTCAATTTCGGATTCAACCTTTGGACGGCTCTTGATGCGGGCGCTGCGGGAAGTCCCTCCGAGTTCGATTTCGGAGAGGCGGGAGCGGCGTGATGCGGGCGTTGCTACGGCTCGAAGTCGTCGCCGCCCTTGGGCTTCTTCTTGGTCGCGGGGGCGGTCGTCGGAGGCTTCGCCGGAGGCTTGGCGGGCGTGGGCTTCGTGGCGAGCTTCGTCGTCCACTTGGTCGGGGCCTTGTGCGGCGCCGCGGCGCGGGCCGACGCGACGGCGACGGCGGGCGGCGGAGGCGGCGTCGCGTAGAGGGCGGCGGCGCCCGCCGCGCCCGTCTCGACCGCGGTGACGACGCCGACGACGAACTCGCTCGCGCGGCCCGCGTGGCGCTTGGCCTCGTCCTGCACGCCGACGAGCACGTCCGCCGACGCGTCGAGCTCGTGCACGATCTCGTCGCGCTGCACCTGCGTGAGCGCGCGGAACGCGTCGGGCGCGTCGGTCCGGAGCTTCACGCGCGCCTTCTCGAGGTCCTGCGCGCGCGCCGACGCTTCGTCGAGGCGCCGCGCGAGGTCGAGCGACTTGCGCGTCGACTCGCTGATGCCCTGCGCGAGCGCGGGCGGGAACTCGTCGGCCGTCTTGCCCCGGCTCGTGACGAGCTTCACGTCGGGCGTGAGCTCGAGGTGCATGAGCACGCCGTAGGCCTTCATCTTTTGCGCGCGCGTGCGCGTCTCGCCGACGGCGACGGCGAGGTCGGTCTTCGCCGGCAGCCCGAGCGCGGCGACGAGATCGGAGCGACCCTCGACCTCCTCGTCGTCGGCTTGCTTCGAGGCGTTCTGGAGCGCGATGACCTCCTTGAAGAAGTCGTCGTACTTCTGCACGCCGGTCGAGAACGGCTCGCCGCGCTCGACGTGCGACGAAGAGTGCAGGCAGCCGAGCGACACGAGCGCGGCGAGGCCGAGCGCGAGCGCCTTGGAGGAGAACATCAGCCGCACGAGAGCACCGCTCCCCAGAGCTCGTAGCTCGCCGAGCCCTTCGACAAG
>DASYCF010001351.1:0-2426 GCA_036500365.1 Byssovorax sp. | reverse complement strand
CAGACCGTCGTCGGCCTGCGCACGGACTACAACTTCCTCGCGAACACCATCAAGAGCTACGTCGAGCTCCGCCTCGTCCCGTCCGAGGACAAGTACTACGACATCGAGCTCATCAGCGATCCGCGCGGCAAGACGAGCATCACGCAGACCGACTACGACACGACCGACCCGAACGAGCCGAGCCACTACCGCACCATCGAGGTGCAGACGACGAACAGCTTCCGCTTCTCGTTCCAGTTCGCGAAGCGCTTCGGCCCGTTCACGGGGCGCTTCGGCATCAAGGAGTCGACCGGCGGCATCGGCCTCGACGCGCACCTGCTCGACGATCGCCTCGAGATCCGGCAAGACGTGTTCGGCTTCGGCGAGGAGCTGTCGCCCCGCTGGCGCGTCGCGGTCGCCTACGAGTTCATCCGCAAGCTGTGGCTGCTCGGCGGCGTCGACGACATCTTGAACAGCGACCGGCGGGACTATTTCGTCGGCCTTCAGCTGCGCTTCAACGACCAGGATCTGAAGACGATCCTCCCGTTCGCCGGCGGCCTCGGCGGCGCGAAGTGATCTTCGACGGGCGCGCGAGCGGTCCGCGCGCCTCGCTCGGTCGAGTCAGCGCGAGGCGAGCGCGAGGAGCGCGTCGCGATCGAGCGTCGCCGTGTCCTTCGGCAGGCGATCGGCGGGCACCGAGACGCCGCTCGCGTAGCGCCACGCCCCGTCTTCGCGCGTGAACGTCGAGAGCTCGGCGAACGATCGATCCTTGCCCTCGACGAAGATGCGCGCGACGAAGAGCACGTCGCCCTCGCTCGCCCGCTCGTCGGTCCACGCGATCTCGAGGCCCTGGAAGCGCTGCGTCTCGTGCGCGCGGCGGAGCTGCTCGACGAGCGCGGCGCGCGGGAGCGCTCGATCCTCGTGCGCGCCGGCGAGCGTATCGACGAGGTAGTCGCCGAGGCCCAGCGCGAACGCGGCGTAGCGCGAGCGCATGAGCTCCTCCGGCGTCGCCGCCGCCCGCTCGCCGCGGTGGAGCGGCGCGCAGCACCCGGCGTAGGCGCGGCCGGAGTGGCACGGGCACGTCTTTGGCTTTTGCCGCATCGCGCGCGCAGCATACGCGCGCGTTGCGAGTAGAATCGCCGACCGATGCCCCCTCCGTTCGAAAAGGCCGATCTGCGCGACGAGCTGGCGGAGCGCATGGCGGCGGCGCTCGCCACGCTCGAGAGCGCGCACAAGACCACGCAAGCAGGCGCCACGCACGAGCAGGCCAAGCCCGAGAACGACAAGGACACGCGCGCGCTCGAGCAGTCGTACCTCGCGCGCGGCCAGGCCGTGCGGGTCGACGAGCTGCGCGCGTCGCTCGCCGAGGTCCGCGCGATGCCCGTGAAGGCGTTCGCCGAGGGCGCGCCCGCCGCGCTCGGCGCGCTCGCGCTGGTCGAGGAGGACGGCCGCGCGACGTGGGTCTTCCTCGCGCCCGGAGGCGGCGGCGAGAAGCTCGGTGACGGCGGAGAGGTCACCGTCGTCACGCCGCGCTCGCCGCTCGGCCGCGCCATCCTCGGCAAGCGAACCGGCGATGACGCCGACCTCACGACGCAGGGTCGCCGCCGCGCGCTCGACGTGCTCGACGTGAAGTGAGGCGGTCGCCTCGGCTTCATTGAAGCAGCGCGGGTTCGCGTGTACGCCACCGCGTCATGACTTTGGAGGAGCTGCGCGCGCGGCTCGCGCCGGTCGCCTCCTTCGCGCGACGAACCTGGCAGAGCGAGACCTTCCGCGGCTGGCTGCTGCTCGCGGTGATCCTGCGCCTCCTCCTCTACGTGAAGCTCCCCTTCACGGAGCACTCGTGGTCCCCGCTCCCCGACGGCGGCACCTACCTCGACATCGCGCGGCACGTGCGCGACGGCGACGGCTTCGTCACCGACATCTGCCTCGCGCACCAGGGCTGCCCGACGTTCCCGTCGCCGACGGCGATCTATCCCCTCTGGCCCTTCGTGCTCGGGCACCTCGCGCGTCATTATCCGCTCATACCGATGGGGCGATGGCTGCCCACGGGGCTCTATTTCGTGTCGCTGGTCGCCGCGTACCTCTGGGGCCGCGCGCTCGTTCCGCGGTCGCTCTTCCCGCGCGCGCTGCTCGGGTTCAACGCGGGGCACGTCCTCGTGTTCCTCATCGCGCTCGATCACGAGTACTTCCGCTACACGTCGTGCCCGTACACCGAGGGGCTCACGTGGACGATCATCTTCTTGGCGCTCTATCGGTTCACGCGGCTCTTCCCGCGGCCCTCGGCGCTCGCCGGGGTCGAGCTCGGCGCGTGGCTCGCGCTCGCGTTCCTCGCTCGAAAGCAGGAGTTCATCCTCACGCTCGCGGCCGCGCCGGTGCTGCTCGGCGCGATCGCCTTCGTCCGTGAGCGCCGCGCCGCGTACTCGGTCATGAGCGCATGCGCCGCGGTC
>DASYCF010001350.1:0-2921 GCA_036500365.1 Byssovorax sp. | reverse complement strand
GCCGAAGAGCGCGGGCGACGCGCGCGACGCGGGCTCGATCTCGTCGCCGCGCTCGGGCTCCTCGTCGGCGACGCCGAGCTGCTTCATCTCGAGCTCGACGGCGTGCGCGGCCTCCTCGAGCGAGAGCTCGCGCAGGCACCTGCAGAGCAGCGGGAGCGAGCGCGCGTGATCGGGCGAGTCGATCGCGATCTGCTGCAGCGCCTTCGCGGCGGCCTCGACGCGTCCGTGACGCGCGAGGAGGCGGCCGAGCTCGAGCCGCAGCGCGCCGGCGGCGGGGCGCGTCTTGAGCGCCGCCTCGAGCGCCCGCGCGCCCTCGGCTGGCTTGCCCGCGCGGTCGTAGCTCCGCGCCGCGCTCACGGCGTCGTCCGTGATCGCGAACGCCTGGGCCGCGGCGAGGTGCTCGCCGATCGCCGTGTAGAGCGCGCCCGCCGGCTTGCCGAAGCCGCGCGACGAGAGCTCGGCGGCGCAGCGCATGGCCTCCTCGCGTGAGAGCGTGGCGCCGGCCTCGGCGACGGCGCGCGCCGCGAGCTCGTCGTCGCCCGCGAGCGAGGCGAGCAGGGCCGCGCGCCGCGGATCGCGCGCCTCGAGCGACGCGCGCGCCGCGCCGCCGAAGTCACAGGCGCGCTCGAGCGCGGCCGACCGAGCGGCCGCCGCGGACCGCGCCTCGTCGTCCTGCGTCACTCCGCGGCGCGTTCGAACGTCACGCGGCCGAGCACCGAGAGATCGAAGCGGATCTCGCCCGCGTCGATCGCGTTCGTGCCGAAGAACGAGCGGCGGACGCGGTGCACCTCGATCGTCGCGTTCGAGCCGAGGGCCTGCTCGTCGAGCACGTCGCCGCGGAGCGTGGCCTCGCCGACGTCGCCGTACGCGCAGCGCGTCGTCACGCCGCTCGCGCCGGTCACGTCGATGAACACGCGATCCTCCGCCGCGGGCTCGTCGGCGGCCTGCCAACGCACCGCGATCGAGCGGCCGGGAACGAGCGCGGGCCCGTCCGTCAAGAGGTCGTCGTCGAGGCGCACCTCGTCGAGATCGGCGGGCGCCGCGGCCGCGACCTCGAAATGATCGAGCTGCGACGAGCCGCTCGAGCTCACGAGGAACGAGCCGGTCGTCAGCGCGGCCGCGTCGTCGCGCGTCGTGTAGAACACGCCCGACACGAGGTCGCCGACGTCCGGGAAGGCGCGCGTGACGAGCCAGATCGGCTGCCCGCCGTCGACCTGCACGGCGAGCTCGCCCACGTCGAGCAGCTCGATCGCGGCGTGCGACGCGTGCGGCAGCGCGGCGACGGGATCCGACGCGCCGACGACGGCGCACGCGCCGACGGCCGGCTGATCGAGGCGCGAGCCGACGAGACGCTGGGCGCTGTCGAGCTCGACGCTGCCGGGGACGCGCATGAATTTGGCCGAAATGCCGACCTGCGTGGACTCGGCCGACGCCTGGCGCTCGACGAGGACGACGCCCTGGGTCGACGGGCTGCGCGCCTCGGCGACCTCGTCTTGCTCGACGGGCGCCGAACATCCCGCCACGCTCAGAAACAGCGCGCACGTCACCCCGAAGGCAGCGCTGCCACGAGCCGGCGGGGGTACCGCGCGCATCCGGCGAGTGTAAGCGGGGTCGACCGGGCGGGCAAGCTAGGCGAACCCCCGGTTTTCTCCACAGGCCGAGGGGAGCGTGACGCTCGGCGGCGAGCGTGGCAAGCACGGCGCGTGGACGACGGTTACCGGGTCGGCGTGGACGAGAACGGCCTCGGCCCGCGCCTCGGCCCCATGATCGTCACGGCCGTGATGGCGCGCGTCCGCGGCGAAGGCGCGAAGGTCGCGTCGCGCCGTCCGCGCGGGGCGCTCGCCTCGCGCCTCGGTGACTCGAAGGAGATGGTCTCCCACGGCGACGTCGCCCTCGGGGAGGCGTGGGCTCGCGCGCTCGCCCGGCGGGGGTGCGGCCGCGCGCCCTTCGACGACGAGGCGGATCCCGCGGCGACGCCCGACGCGCTCGTCCACGCCATCGCGAGCGAGGAGCGGGCGACCTTGCGCGCCGCGTGTCCGTCGCACCTCGTCGCGCAGTGCTGGGGCGTCGAGCGCGAGGCGTTCGAGGCAGACGCGGCGCTCGTCGCCACCGTCGCGAAGGACCTCGACAAGCTCGCGCAGAAGGGCGTCGAGATCGTCGCCGTGCGCGCGTCGATCCTGTGCGCGAAGCGCCTCAACGACGGCGCCGACCTCGGCCTGAACCGCTTCGTCCTCGACCTGCACGCGATGGAGCGGCTCGTCCTCGAGCTCGGGCGCAGCGCGGGCCGCGAGGTCACGGCCGTGTGCGGCAAGGTCGGCGGCTTCGGCAAGTACGGCGGCGCGTTCGGGCCGCTCGGCGATCGCATGCACGTCGTTCTCGAGGAGTCGCGGGCGAGGAGCGCGTACCACTTCCCAGGCGTCGGCGAGCTCGCGTTCGTGCGCGACGGCGACGCGAGCGATCTGCTGGTCGCGATGGCATCGATGGTCGGCAAATACCTGCGCGAGGCGCTGATGGCGCGCGTCGTCCGCTACTACCAGGCCGCGATCCCCGAGCTCGCCGCCGCGAGCGGCTACCACGACCCGGTGACGACGCAGTTCGTCCGCGCGACCGCCCTCGTCCGCCGCGACCGCCGCGTCCCCGCCGAGTGCTTCGAACGGCGCGCCGTCGATCAGCCCCGGCCGCGCGAGCCCTGAAGCGACGCCTGCAGCTCGAACGGCCGCGCGCGCGCGCATCGCCCCAGGCGCCTAGGTGACTGGTCGGCAATCCGCAACGCGCTGAGGCGCTGGTGCCGGCGGTGCTACGTCACGTGGAGGTCGAGGGAGGAGTGGGGATTTTCTAACGTCGCAGATGCTGTGCTTGTCGGCGGCCTCGTCTCGAGACCAGGCACGTCGTGTCTGGCAGGCGGATCGACGGCCTCACGG
>DASYCF010001349.1:0-2253 GCA_036500365.1 Byssovorax sp. | reverse complement strand
GGCCGCCGCGACGACGGCGACGACCGCGCAGCCGCCGAAGCCCCCCGCGACGGTGTGGTCGACGCCCGCGCACGTGCACTCGGAGGGCTACGCGCCCGACGCTCGCGCCTCGCGGCCAGCGCCCACGGACGACCTGCCGTTCGGCCGCGCGAGCTTCTCGTCGATCGCGGGCGCGAGCGGGCCCCTCGCGATCCCGGTGTCCGCCGATCCGCTCGCGCTCGGGCGCGCTTCGGGAGCCGAGGTGGTCGCGCCGACGGGGGCGTCCGCCGTCGAGCCTCCGCACGGCGCGGCGCTGCTCGCGCTGTCGAACGCGGCCGCGCAGGCGACGCGGCCCGCGCGCGTGGCCGAGCCTGCGGAGGAGCCTCGCCCGGCGTCTGCGTCGTCGCACCACGACGACGACGAGCACGCGGCGGCGGCGCCGATCCTCGACTTGCTGTGGCTCGACGCGGCGTCGATGGATCGCGTGCGCGCGACCACGCGGTGGATCGAGCGCATCGCCGCGTCGCGCCCGCCGACGTACGCGCCCGACGAGCCGGGCGCCGCGCCGCCCGAAGAGGACCCGCCCGAAGTCCGCGATCGCTGCGACGTGCTGGCCGTCTTGTCCGGGTGCGCGCCCACTCCCGCGTCGGGCCTCGGGCGCGCGCTCGCCGACGCGGCGAAGCTCCGCCGCGGCTTCGCGCCGCCGCTCGTCGTCGCCGTGGGCGAGCTCACGCCGTCGTTCGACGAGATCGACACGCTCAAGGCGACCCTCGGCGCGACGTCGCCCTTCGCTGCCGGCGACAAGAAGCTCAAGGAGGCGACCGACCTCGCGACCGAGCTCCTCGCGACCCCGTGGCTCGACGGCGCGACCGACGTCATCGAGAGCCTGATCACGCGTGTGCGCGACGCGTTCCAGCACGGCGCGCGCGGCCTGCCGCCCGGCTTCCTCGACGCGCGCGTCGAGCGGACGCTGCTCCGGCAGCGCAAATACATGAAGGTGCACGTGCTCGGCGGCACCTGGATCCGCGCTCAGCTCGATGCCACCGGCGGCGGCGCCGTGCCCGTGTACCTCGACGAGGCGCTCGCCGAACGGATGCCCCTGTTCCGTCGCTTCGCAGTCAGGCTCATCGCCGAGGTGCACCTCGCGCAGGACCAGTTCGAGGCGCACCCCCACGCCCTGCGCGCCATCGCCGTCGCGAGGGAAGCGCCCGCCGCCGTGAGGTGAACGGTCGGTCATTCGGAGCCGCAGCGCGGCCACCACACTTCAGACATCTATCGCGGGCCGGGCGCACGCCCGGCATCGGCGCGCGCCCGCGCCGGCGCTCGTCCGCCCTTTCGCCCGGGGCCCCGCGCGGCTAAACCTCGCACACCATGGCCGCGACCGAGCCAGCTTCGACGTTCGAGGAGCGCCTCGGGGGCGCGCGCGCCGCGAGCCAGCGCCTGCGCGACGCCATCGGCCACGTCCTCGTCGGCCAGACCGAGGTCGTCGATCAGACGCTCTGGGGAATCCTCGCGGGGGGTCACGTGCTGCTCGAGGGCGCGCCCGGGCTCGGCAAGACGCTGCTCGTCCGCACGCTCGCGAGCTGCCTCGACCTCGTGTTCTCCCGCATCCAGTTCACGCCCGATCTCATGCCGAGCGACGTCACCGGGACCAACGTGCTCGTGACCTCGACCGACGGATCGCGTCATTTCGCCGTGCACAAGGGCCCGATCTTCGGCCAGGTCGTGCTCGCCGACGAGATCAACCGCGCGACGCCGAAGACGCAGAGCGCCCTGCTCGAGGCGATGCAGGAGCACGCGTGCACCATCGCGGGCACGCGCCACGCGCTCCAGGAGCCGTTCTTCGTGCTCGCGACCGAGAACCCGATCGAGATGGAGGGCACGTATCCGCTGCCCGAGGCGCAGCTCGATCGCTTCCTCCTCAAGGTGCTCGTGCCGACGCCGACCGAGGACGAGATGACCGAGATCCTCGTCCGCACGACCGGGCGCGAGCGCGGCGCGCCGCCGAAGGTCGTCACGCAAGGCGAGCTCCTGTCGCTGCGTGAGCTCTGCCGCGACGTCGCCGTGGCCGAGCCGCTCATGCGGTACGCGACGCGGCTCGTCCGCGCGAGCGATCCGACGGCCGCGAACGCGCCCGAGGTCGTCAAGCGCGCGCTCCGCTTCGGCGCCGGCGTGCGCGGCGCGCAGTCGCTCGTGCTCGCGGCGAAGGCGGTCGCGCTGCTCGAGGGGCGCGCGCACGTCGCGTTCGCCGACGTCGCCCGCGTCGCCAAGCCC
>DASYCF010001348.1:0-9395 GCA_036500365.1 Byssovorax sp. | reverse complement strand
GGGCACGTACGTGTCGCGGCCGTGCTCGCGGCGGAGCTCGGCGGGGCGCAGGAACGAGCCGCCGAACGCGTTGCGCCACGTCATCGGGATCGTCGTGAAGGGCAGGGGCGACGTCGCCGTGAGCACGCCGAGCGCGCCGCGCCGCCACACGCGCGCGCCGAACGCCGCGACCCGCCGGTCGAGGAGCGGCGCGTCGCTCCCGCGGCGATCGCGCTCGGTCCGCGCCGCCTCGACGACGACGCGCGCCTCGCCCCGCGTGGGGTCGGTCGCGCTCGCGTGCACGTAGCCCGTGACCGTGAGCGACGCGCCCTTGCGCACGAACACGTCGTCGCCGGGGACCTCGCCGCCCATGCCGAGCACCAGCGGGCGCTGCACCTTCGCGAGCGTGAGCGGCGCCGTCACGTCGTCGCCCGCGCCGAGCTTGCACGTGATCGCCGTGACCACGAGCACCGCGACGTCATCGCCCTCCTCCGCGTTGGGGACCGCGGTCGTTTGGAGCGGCGTCGCGTTGACGAAGAACATCAGACGTTGAAGCCGAATCCTACAGCGGATCCAGGCGAAAACGTCCACTACTGCGGATCCGAGCAGCCGTCACTTTCGACGGAGATTCCGACCTTCGTCGACCTCGGCGGAACCGAATCGTTGCAATCGCAGCGGCCTCGAAACCCGCTCGAGGCGATGGCTCGGCTCGCCGCGTTCGTCGTCGCTCACCCGCCCGTCGTCGCGCTCCTCGGCGCGTAGCGGCTCGCCTCTCCGCTCGCGCTCTCGACCGACGTCGAGGGCGCCGGCGGGCAGCGTAGCCCGACGAGGAGACCGACATGGCGACGACGAACAAGAGCAACGGCAAGCAGCACACGAAGCCCTTCACGAGGTCCGACTTCGAAACGATCATCCTGGGCGTCACCGCCGCGCGCGACGAGCAGCGCGCGCGCGCCGATGCCGCGGAGGCCGAGCTCGCCGCGACGAAGGTCGGCGTGCAGAAGCTCGCCGCCGAAGCGGCGCGCCGCTCGAACGAAATCGACGCGAGGATCGCGGAGGTCGAGGCGGCCATCGACGCGCCGACGATCGCGAGGAGCGCCAGCATCGAGGACGCGCCGGGGGCCTCCGCGCGCCCGCACATCGAGGACGCGGCGCTCGGCCTCACGTACGAGCCGAACAACCGCTGCGCGCGCGTCGTCGACGTCAGCAAGCTCCCGCTCGAGGCGATCCTGTACGAGGCCGCCGGCTACAACGGCTACGGCGACGTGGTCTCGAACCTGCTCGCGACGTCCGTGCGGATCCTCCGCATGCTGAACTCCCACATCACGCACGAGGACGTTGACGAGCAGGAGGTCGAGGCGCTGATCTTGGACATCACGTTCAAGCTGCGCGCCGCCGCGGAGCTCCACCGGCGCATCGTGACCGGGCTCACGTCGGACCTCGTGGGCACCCTCGACCGCGCCGGCCGGCGCCTCGTCGTCGAGGGCGTCGTCGAGGGCGAGGAGGTGCCCCGTGGCTGACGGCGCCAACGTCTTCAACGACGCGTGCGCGAAGGAGCTCAGCGCCGTGGTCGCGAAGGAGCTCGCCATCGTGCGCACCGACCTTCTGGATCTCCTCGCGGCCGATGAGAACGACGAGGGCCAGGCCGCCGACTTCAGGCGCGACACGTTGCTCCACGCCTTGATCCGCGTGCACCTCGCGCTGAACCACACGCTGCCGAGCGACACGTGACGCCGCCCCTCGACGGCGAGATGATGCCGCGCGTGAAGGCGAAGCGGAGCATCGTCGACGTCCTCAATGCCGCATGGCACGAGTGCGACGACGAGGAGACGTCGATCGTTCTGCAAGCTCTCCTCGTCTCGTGGCTCGCCGGCGAACCGGCGCATGACGCCATGCGGATCAAGCTGCGCGCGAAGCTCGCGCGCGTCGCTCACACGGGCCTTGTCGCCGAGGGCGAGGCCTTCGGGGTGCGCACCGCGACGAAGGACGAACGCGTGGAGGCGACGTTGACGGCGATCGCGTCGCTGCTCAGCGCCGACAACATCACGACCGACATCATCACGAACATCGCGACGTTGATCGTGCGGCTGCACGTCTACGGGGCCGGCCCCAACCCGCCGCCCGAGTTGGTCGCCACGGTCGCGAAGGCGATCCGCAGGCCTTGCGAGTCGCGCGAGCCCGAGCGCCTCTCCTTCGCCGCCGGCGCCGTTCTGCGTGCGGCTTCACGCGCGCTCGGCTTCGCGGGCGACATCACGAAGCCCACCACGCGCGCCGAACGACACAAAACCTAGCGCCTGTCAACAAAGTCGGAACCGGGGCCGGGTGGTTCCGGGTTCATCGAGCGTGGTCCGGCCGGCCGGTACTCATCGGGCACCCCGATGGACACCACGCAGACGATCTCACGCCGCGATGCGATCCGTGTCGCGGCGATCGCAGGTGTCGACCCGCGCGCCGTCATCAGGCGGCACCGCGGGTCGCGCCAGTCTCCCGCCATCGTCGAGGCGATCGATCGAGCCGAGCGCGTCCTCGGCCTCCGCCGCGACGGCGGCTCTACGCCGGCGCCTGCGGCCGCAAACGGCTGAGGCGGTCACCTGCCAGGGTGCCGCCTCGGTCCTCTCGCACAAGAGGATTCGTCACAGTGACCGCAAATAAGCCGGAAAACAAGCCGAAACATCACCTCGCCGCGATCCTCCGCGCCTCGGCAGACGCCCTCGAGGCCGAGCCCGAGCCGACGCCGATCGTCACCGCGCCGCCCGAGGTGCTCGACGCTGACGGCATGGCACAGCGCCTCGCTGTCTCGCGCGACACGTTCGACCTCGAGGTCGCGGCGGGCCGCGTCCCCTACCTGCTCGTTGGCTCGCGCCGCCGCTACGTCGTCGCCGACGTCATCGCCGCGCTCGCGGCGCCGACGCCGAAGCCGCCCGCGCGCCCGGCGCCGATCGAGCTCGTCCCCGGCGTCGAGCGCCGCGCGAGGGCCCGGTGATCGACGTCGAGCAGGACGACGGCGTCGTCATCGTCCGCACCGACGAGCGCGGCGCCCAGCTGCGCATGCGGCTCGAGCTCATCGACGCCCGCGACCTGTATCTGATCCTCGGCGGCATGATCGCCGACCTCGCCGACGACTGGCTGGCCAAGCTCGCCGTCGACTCGCTGCGCTCGGCGGAGCTGGCAGACGGCGCCCTCGGGCGCATCATCGGCGTCTACGAGACGCGCGCCGAGCACGCCCGCCACGCCGTCACCGACGCGCTCGCGCGCTGCGGCGATCGCGGGCTCGAGATCACGCGCGAGCGGCTGACGATGATGGCGCTCGTGGAGGGCTGGGCGCTGGACATCGACGACGAGATCGATCGCCGCATCGGCGAGATCGTCACCTACCGGAGGCGCGCGGCGTGACTCCCCTCTCCGCGTACGGCGCGCCGCCCCCGCGCTACACGAGCTCCGCCGACGACCTCGGCGCGATGAACGTGGGCGACACCCGCATCGCGCTCCGCCGCGGCCTCGGGCCCACGGGCGGCATCATCATCGGCCTCGTCATCGCGAGCCCGCGCGGCCACCTGCGCGCTCCGCTGTCGCTCGGCACCGCCACTGCGCTGTTCGTTCTGCTCGGGCTCGCCCTCGACATCCTCCGTCACGGCGTCCCGGCGTCCACGCTGATCCCGCCCGACGAGGGGGATCAGACGTGAGCACGAACGTCACCCCGATCGACGTCCACGCGGACACGTGGCGCCGCCACCTGCTCACGAACGACAAGGACAAGATCGTCAAGTCGAGCGCGAACGTCGTTTGCATGCTCGATCGCGCGCCCGAGTGGCGCCGTGTGCTCGTCTACAACAGCTTCACGGACCAGATCGAAACCGTGCGCCCGCCGCCCTGGCGCGACGAGAAGGGCGTCGCGATCGGCGCCTGGCGCGAGGAGGATGACGCCCGCCTCGTCTTCCACGTCGAGCGCGAATTCGGCTTCTCGCTCACCGCGTCGCAAGTCCACGCCGCCGCCTCCAACGTCGCCCGGCGCGTCGTCGTCAACCCCGTCGCGGACTGGCTCAAGTCGCTGCGCTGGGACGCGACGAAGCGCGTCGACACGTGGGCGAGCGCGTACCTCGGCGCCGAGGCCACGAGCTACACGAGCAGCGTCGGGCGCTGGCTCCTCGTCTCCGCCGTCGCGCGCGCCATGACGCCCGGCTGCAAGGTCGACACCGTGACCGTCCTCGAAGGGCCACAAGGCCAGCTCAAGAGCTCCGCCGTCAAGGCCCTGTTCTCGCCCTACTTCGCCGATACCGGCCTTGACATGCGGTCCAAAGATCGATTCGAGTCCATCCGCGGTGTCTGGTGTTACGAACTGGCAGAGATGGACGGATTCAAGGGTGCCGACGCGGCAACCCTCAAGTCCTTCCTCTCGAGCGCAACTGACACGTACCGCCGCCCATACGCTAAGGGCAGCTCGAACATCGATCGACGATGCATCTTCGTCGGCACCACGAACAAGGACAACTACCTCATTGACGAGACCGGCAATCGCCGGTTCATGCCGCTCCGCTGCGGCACGATCGACCTCGTCGCCCTCGCCCGGGACCGCGAGCAGCTGTTCGCCGAGGCGTACGCGATGCACGAGAGCGGCACCCCGTGGTGGCCGACCGGCGAGCTCGCGGACGCCTGCCGCGCCGAGCAGGCCGAACGCGTCCAGGGCGACCCGTGGGAGCCGCTCATCGCCTCGTGGCTCGCCTCGCGCCCGCCGAGCCCCGTCACCGTGACCGACATCCTCGCCGGCGCGCTGAAGCTCGACGCCGCGAAGATGGACCGCACCGCGCAGATTCGCGTCGGCAAGGTGATGTCGGCGCTGAACACCTGGACGAGGAAGAAGGCGCCTCGCGCCGAAGGCCAATCACGCGGCTGGCACTACGTGCCGGTCCCACTGGTCCCAGGAGCAACGTCGTGAGTGGGACCAGCTCAAACATCTTGTTTTCAAGCCTTGGTCCTACTGGTCCCATTGGTCCTAACGGATCATACGTACATACATGGGAGGATCTCGCTACATTATATACGTGGTCCCATTGGACCAGCGGGACCAGCGGGACCAGCGGGACCAGCGGGGGGCCACAAGAAAGCAGGGGGCACCGAGCGCCCGGCGCTTTTACGAAGGATAGCCGTTGCCCTCCTTGGGAGGGCAACGGACATGCCGCGACCGAAACCCAAGACGCGACGGCCCGGAAGACGGCGAGGGCAGCGGTCACGCCGACCGAAACCCCTCCCTCCCTGACCTCCGGCCCTCGACGCCCGCGGTTTTCGACGCCGCAGCCGGCGAGGGCAGCAACGACGCCCAGCCTTCGGCTCTTGCAGCGGAAGGCGGCGCACGAAGCGACCGACGTTACGGCCTCGAGCGAGATCGAATCGCAGGCGGCGAATCGCAGGATGGTCGACGACGCCGCGCTTTCCGCGGGGATCCTCGTCGTCGAGGTCGGCGGCCGCTCCGGCGTCGTCGTGCGCCGCCCCACCACCGCCGAACTTCGCCGCCGGGCTGGCCTCGGCGGCCTTACGACTTCGCGCCGCGCCGCCCAGGCGGACCGCGCGATGGGGCTCGACCACGTGCAGGACATGCACGGTGCCGAGCGCTCGAAAAGTCCCTCGAGCCGCGCCACCTGTCGCGCCGCCGGGCAATTCTCAGCGGGCGTCGCTCTCCGGCGACGGGCAGGCACCGACGCGCCTGCCGATGGCTCCAGGGCACGTGGACGCCCGTTGTCGTCGCCCGCGGCGCGGTTCTTTGGGGTGCGCCCGTGACGACGTTGCGCCGCGCCCACGGTGCCGCCGCTGCGGGCGGCCGCCTCGTCGTGACCGAGTGCCCGCCCGTGGACGAGCTGCCCGCTGGGCTGCCGGACGATGCCGGCGACGCTGGACGGGCCGGTCACGGGCCCGATGGCCGCTTCCAGGCCGGCAACGCGGACGCGGCCAAGGGCGGCCGCCGCAAGGCTGGCAAGCTCCGCCTCGCACGCCGCCTCGGGCTCGCTGAGCTCCCCGTCGACGCCGCCTTCGGGCCGTACCGTCGCGCCGCGGCGACGTGGGCGCGCGCGCAGTGCTCGGTCATCGCGTCGAGCGTTGGCGGCGGCGTCTGCGGCCCGGGCCCGAGCTCGATCGTCGCGTCAGGTGCCATCGCGCTCGCGTGGAGCCGCTACTTCTCCGACCAGGCGGCCACGACTGGCGACCCCGAGCTCGCGAAGCTCGCGATCAAGTGCGCGACTGAGCATCGCGGCTGCCTCCGCGACGCACACGGCCTCGCGCGCGCCGAAGCCGACGGCCGCCCGCGCGTGAACCCGCTCGACGTCGTGCGCGCACGCCTCGGCCTCGTCGCGATCGATGCGTCCGAGCCCGAGCCCGAGGAGCCGCTCTCGTGAACGTCTACGACGCGATCCTCAAGATCAACGCCGCCCTCGTCGCCGCAGGCTGGCCCGCGCTCTCCCGATGGTGGCGCCGCGTCTTGAAGGCGTTCTATCGCTCGAAGCGCCGCCGGCTCGTCCTGCGCGTCGGCCGGCGTGGCGGCAAGTCCACGGCCCTCTGCCTGATCGCGGTCGCCGAGGCGGTCTTCGGGGCGCACGCGGTGCCGCCGGGCGACATCGGCTGCGCCGTGTTCGTGAGCGCGTCGAAGGAGGAAGCCCGCGCCCGCCTGAAGACGCGTGGACGTGGGGAGTCATCGGCTGGACGCGCGAGGGCGACGTCGATCACCTGGTAGTGGACGAGCTCGACGCCGTGCGCGGGTCGTTCTGGCGCTCAGTCAGCGGCGAGCAGATCGTCGAGCGGGTCGTCGCGCGCGCCCACGCGCTGAAGATCTCGACCGTGCACGCGGACCAGCGCGAGGCGCTGATGCTGCAAAGCGCGTTCGCCCGTCATGGCCTCGGATACGAGGTGCACGACTGGACGTCAGCGTCCAAACCGAAGGCGATTGAGACGCTGCGGCGCCTGTTCGCCGACGGTCGGATCCACCTTCCCGAGCACGATGACCTCCGCTCGGAGCTCATGAACTTTGAGGAGCGCATCACGCCCTCGGGCGCCATCACGTTCGCGGCGCGCGGCGCCGGTCATGACGACTTCGTGTCGCTCTTGATCACGGCGTGCATGGCGGACTTGCCAGTTGGACGGCGGCACTCGGCCGAATTCGAATCAAGTTTGGAAGCCATGCTCGATCGCCCCCGTTGGAGTGGCCGCGGCTTTGGCTGAAAGGAACGAACATGGGAACGAAGATGTGCGGCAGTTGCGGCGAGGCGCCGATCGAGAACGACACCCCGGGGGCGATCTGCGGTCATTGCATGCTTCGCAGCGACGGCGACCGCGACGGCAACGCGATTATCGTGCGCGACCTCGCGCGGATGGCGAACCGGCACGATCACGAAGACGCCGCGGATGGTGAACGGCAAGCCCGCGTTCTGCGCGCTCGTCACCGTCGACAAGCCCGAGGGCGGCACGCGGCGCGAGTGGTACTCGCTCGGCACCGACGATCGAGCGCAGGCCCGCCGCAAGCTGAAGCGCCTCGTCACCGCGATCGCGTCGAAGGCGAGCGCCGCCGAGGTCGCGGCCGCCGCGTCGACCGACACGATCGCGAGCTTCACGGTCGACTGCGCCGCGCGCCTCTCCGAGAACGACCGCGCGAACCTGCGCCTCCACGTCGTGCCGCACGTCGGCGGCGTCATGCTGGGCGACGCGAAGCCCTCGCACGCGAAGGAGGTGCGCGACCGCGCCCTCGACGACGGCCTCGTGCGCGAGAGCGTGACGAAGATCCTCGGCTCCCTGAACCGCCTGTTCCTGCTCGCCGTCGAAGACGAGCTCGTCAGCGTGAGCCCGGCGGCCGCCGTGCGCGTGCCCCGCAACTTCGACGCCGCGCGAGCCATCAAGAAGGAGCGGGAGATCCTCGACGACGCGCAGTTCCTCCGCCTGCTCGCGGTCGACGTGGGCGACGTCGAGGTGCAAACGGCCGCCATCCTCTCGCGTGTTCTCGTCGGCATGCGCACGTCCGACGTCAACGCGTGGGACTGGGGCATGATCGATCGCGTCGGCTTCGCCTCGTGTTGGGTGCCGCGCACGAAGACGAAGACGCCGCAGTTCGTCGAGGTGCCCGAGGCCTACCGCACGACGATCCGCACGTGGTGGGAGACGCATGGCTCGCCCTCGAGCGGCCCCGTCTTCCCGGTTCAGAAGGGCGAGAACGTCGGCGGCTTCAAGGCACGCCGCGGGATCTCCTACGCGAAGCGCCTGCGCCGCGCGATGTACCGCGCCGGCATCGTCAAGCACGCCTGCCTCTGCCGCCCGCCGGCGCTGCGCCCCGCCTGGCCGTCGCCGTGCTGCGAGAACTTCGCGAGCGACCCGCTGTACTACGAGACCTCGACGACGCTGCCCGTCGACTTCCACAGCTGCCGCCGCGCGTTCTGCGTCGCCGTCGCCGACTCCGGCGTGAACGCGCAGACGGCGATGAAGCTCGCCGCGCACGCCGACTACTCGACGCACAAGCGCTACACGGCTCGGCACGAGGCGCGACAGATCCCCGCGTCCGCCGTGCCGCAGCTTCCGGGGGCAATCGCAGGAACCGTCTACGATTCGGAGGCGGTTTCGCCTTCAACGCTCGGCCATTTGGCCGATGGGCGTCACACGTTGAAGCGGAAGTTCACCACGTCCCCGTCTTGCATCACATAGTCTTTGCCCTCGACGCGGAGCTTCCCGGCCGATTTCAAGGCCGCCTCGGTGCCGACCTCCTTCAGGTCCTCGGGGCGGTAGATCTCGGCGCGGATGAAGCCGCGCTCGATGTCGGAGTGCACCTTGCCCGCGGCCTTGCGCGCGGCGGTGCCGCGGCGGATCGGCCACGCGCGGCACTCGTCCGGGCCTGCGGTGAGGAAGCTCACGAGATCGAGCAGGCCGTACGCGGCGCGCACGAAGCCGTTCCGCGCCGGCTCCCCGAGGCCGAGGCCCTGCAGGAACTCGCCCTGATCCTCGGCAGGCATCGCGGCGATCTCGGCCTCGATCGCGCCGCAGATGGCGAGCTGCGCGCCGTTCTTCTCGAGCTTGGTCTCGCGCAGCGGCGCGCTCTTCGCGTCGGCCCACGCGGCCTCGCTCAGGTTGTAGAGCGTGATGAGCGGCGTCATCGAGAGCAGCTGCACGCCGGGGCCGAGCGCCTTCACCTCTTCCTCGGCGAGGACGAGCGTGCGCAGGGGCTCGCTCTTCTCGAGGTGGTCGATGCACCGCTTGGTGACGTCGACCTCGGCGCCCTTCTTGTTCTCCTTCTTCATGCGCTCCGTGCGCTTCTCGAGCATGCCGAGGTCGAGCAGGAGCAGCTCGTCGTCGAAGGCGCGGCGATCGCGGTCGGGGTCCTCGGCCTGCGTGAGCGACGGGTTCGCGAAGCCGCGCACGACGTGGACGAGCACGTCGGCGTTGCGCATCGCCTG
>DASYCF010001347.1:0-4129 GCA_036500365.1 Byssovorax sp. | reverse complement strand
TGTGCGCGGCGCGCGGCCGCGCGTGGTGGTCGCTCGACGAGCCCGCGCGCGAGGCGGCGATCGCCGGCGGCCCGCGTGATCTCGTCGACGAGCTCCCGCCCGATCTCGACGCCGCGTGCGAGCTCCTCCGCGCCATGCTCGACGAGCTCGGCGCTGCGTCGGTCGGCCCGCTCGTGCTCGCCGGCTTCTCGCAGGGCGGCATGCTCGCGTACGCGACGATGGCCCGCGCGCGGCACCCCGCCGTCGCGGCGCTCGCGCTGCTCTCGGCCACGCGCATCGGCGGCGTCGCGTCGGCTCCGCCCGCGAGCCTCGCCGGCCTACCCGCCCTCGTGGCCCACGGCGCCCTCGATCCCGATCTCGCGATCGACGCCGGCGCGGCGCTGCGCGACGCGCTCGCGACGGGTGGCGCGGAGGTCTCGTGGGTGCCGTTCGAGGGCGCCCACGAGATCCCGCTCGTCGTGTGGCGCGCGCTGAAGAGGCTCGTCCTCGCGCGCGTCAGGTGACTACTTGTCGGTCGCGACCTTCGGGCCGACCTCGATCGTGGCCTCGATCTTCGCCTTGGCCTTGGTCTCGAACGTGACCTTCTTCTCGTAGAACTCGCGCGTGCACTTCTCGACGTCTTCGGGGACCTTGCCCGTCGTGACCTTCGAGGTGGCCTTGCCGACCTTGCCGTCCTTCTCGACCTCGAGCGTCACCTTCATGGTGCCGTCGAGGCCCTTCTCGGCGCGCTTCACCGCGGGCGCGATGCACGCAGTGCGGAGCTTCATCATGTCGGTCTTGAGGAGCTTCTCGGCCCCGTCGACCTTGCCCGTCAGGACCTTGGCGCCCGACAGGTGGATGTGGACCGCGCCGGGCTTCGCGTCGTCGGCCGCGTCTGCGTCAGCGGACGCAGAGGGCGCGGCGCTCGCGGCGGCGCTGGCGGACGGCGCGGCGCTGGCCGTCGCGCTCGGGGGCGGCGGCGCGGAGGCCGTCGCGCTCGCGGTCGGCGCGGTCTTGTCGGACGAACCACCGCACGCGCTGAGCGCGAGGAGCGCGAGCGCGGCGAACCCAAATCGATGTGGACTGTGCATGCGCGAACCGTAGTCAAATTGCAGCCCGCAGTGAAAGCAAGCAGCGACCGCGCCCGCCGCTGCGCGCCCCGGACGGCACGCTTTGACGGCCGCGGCGCCGTTTGCCATGGTCCGCGCGCCGTGCGCCGCTCGACCTCGATCGTCCTCGTTCTCGGCCTCGTCGCGTGCGGTCGGCACGGCGGCGACGCGCCCGCGAGCTCGAGCTCGGGAGGCGTCGCCATCGCGCCGAAGGGCAAGGTGCTCGAGGCAGCCGAGGACGACGCGCCCGACGCCGGTGTGCACGCGAAGAAGCCGACCGCCTTCGGCACGGGCGAGCGCGCCGAGATCCCTGGGGGCAAGGTCGTGTCCGGGAGCACGCCGGGCGACAAGGGCCGCGATCCGACGCTCGAGCCCGCCGACGTCGAGGTCGAGCTCGGCGGCTTCTCGATCGACAAGTACCTCTACCCGAACGACCCGCAGAGGCCGCCGCTCACCGGCGTCACGCGCGCGAAGGCGGCCGAGCTCTGCCAGCAGGCGAGCGCGCGCCTCTGCACCGAGCTCGAGTGGGAGCGCGCGTGCAAGGGCCCCGACGACGCGGCGTACGCGGGCTCCGCCGGGTGGGACCCCGCGTGCGCGAAGAGCCCGCTCTCGTGCGCGTCGGGCTTCGGCGTGCTGGGCATGGGCGCGAACCTCCGCGAGTGGACCGCGAGCGACGTGCTGCCGATCGGCGGGTCGAGCGACGCGACCAAGCCGGACGAAGGTCCGCGCGCGAAGGCGGCCGCGGCCCGCGGCGCCCGGGGCGACGCGGCGGGCGTCGATCACCGCTGCGCGCACCGCATGTCGGTCGACCCCACGGCCAGCGGCGACGATCTCGGGTTCCGCTGCTGCCACGGCCCGCCGAACGCGCCCGTCGTCGCGTCGCCCGCGTGGCAGCAGACCTTCCGCAAGGCCCAGCTCACGCCGAAGCAGGCCGCCGAGATGTTCGCGACGGTGCCGCAGCTCGCCACGCTCGGCCCCGACATCACGTACTTCAAGGAGCCGGACGACGTGCGCGACGTGCTCGCCCGCGGCGACGCCGGCGTCGACAAGGTGCCGAACACGAGCTTCACGACGCAGCCGCTCCTCTGGAGCCCGGTGCCGGGCGAGGAGATCCTCGTCGTCGCCGGACGCGCGAAGAAGCAGAGCTTCATCGTCGCGTTCGATCGCCTGCCCGGCGACCGCTACCGCATCGCCGCGTCGTTCGTGCTGAAGGACGAGAAGGGCCCGATCGTGCTCGGCTACAACTCGTACGTCCGCAAGAAGCTCGCGTGGGCGCTCACGTGGGACGGCCGCGGCGACAGCGGCAACGTCACGTACCGCGACGACAACCGCGTCGTCATCACGCAGAAGTGATCACAGGATCCCGCGCCCGCCGTCGAACTCGCGCGCGTACTCGACGATGCGATCGATCGCGCTCGTGAGCTCGGACTCGTCGAGCGACTCGGTGGGCAGCTCGGCGCAGAGGACGACGGAGCCCGCGCCGTCGAGCGCGAACTTCGCGATGCGCATCTCGCGGTTCACGGCGAGCAGGCGCCGGTTCACGTCGTCGGGCACGAAGCCCTTCGCGTCGACCATCGGCAGCATCGAGAGCAGGACCCAGTTCTCGGTGAGCTGCATGTAGAGCGGCGGCAGCGCGCCGAGGTGCGCGGCGTTCGTCGACGACCTCGGCGCGGCGACCACGAGCACGGCGCCGTCGCGCGCGGGCTCGGTCGCGAAGCCGGCGCGCGAGAGCCAACGATCGACGGTCTCGCGGTCCATCCTGCGCGAGCATACACGCCGAGCGCGGCTATGGGACGAGCACCGCCGCCTCGCCGCGCGCGGCGATCTCGGCCTCGACGAGCGAGAGCACCGCGAGCCTGCGCTGATCGAGCTCGACGACGCCGCGCGGCGCGAGCAGCCAGCCGTCGAACGCGCCGCCCGTGAAGAGCTCTCGCTCGCGCGCCGGATCGAGCGCGGCGAGCCCGTCGCGGAGCGCGCGCGGGAACCGCCGCACGGCGCGCAGCCGGTGCAGGTTCGACGACATCGACTCGATCGAGGGCCGCACCGGGAACGCGTACTCGTTGTCGAACAGCACGAGCCGCGACGGCGCCGCCTGCGTGACGAAGAGGTGCGGGCGCACGGTCACCGCGGCGAGGTAGTCGAGCGCGATCCACATCACGTAGTCGCGCGCGGCGGCGTCCTCGCGCGTCGGCGCCTCGCTCGCGGCGGCGACGGCCCATCGCCCCGCCTCGTACGACCGAGCGTCGACCGGTCGCACGCGCGGCGCCGTCCACGGCTCGCCGCCCGCCGCCGAGTCCGGCGTGAAGACGAGCGCCGCGACGGTGCCGTCGTTGCGCACGCGCGCGTCGGTCTTCGCGAACGCGAGCGACGCGCCGTCGTTCGCGAGCCACGCGCCGAGCCTCCCGACGGGCAGATCGCGCGCGACGCACGCCGGCACGAGGTCGGCGCCGATGGCGGCCGCGAGCCGGTGAAAGGCCAGCCGACCTTTCCACGCGACGGGCGCCTTCGCCGTCGCGATCTCGACGATCGCCCTTCCGCCCTTCGGGATGGCGTCGCCCTCGACCTCGGCGTCGAAGCGGCCGTCCCTGCGATCGCGATCGCTGGCCGCGTCGAGCCGCAGGACGCGCGCGCCCACGAGCGCGCGCTCGAGGTCGCCCGCGCGGCTCGCCGGCGACGGCGGCGGCGCGGCCGGCGCGTCCGACGGCGGCGTCACGCGAACCTCGGGCGACGGCTCGACGTCCGTGATGGCGACCGGCAGCGGGGTCGCCTCGATCGGCGGCGCGCGCCGGCACGCGAGCGCGAGGCACGCGCCGGCGCACGCGGCGGCCACGCGCTTCACCTGAGCCCCACCTTGCTCCGCAAGAAGTCCTCGACCTTCTCGAGGACGAGCTCCTTGCGCTCGATCGGCACGACGTGCGTCCCGCCCGGCACCATCACGAGCTCCGCGTTCGGGAGCGCCGCCGCCATCTCCTCGGTGTACCGGGCCGGCGTGAACGAGTCGCGATCCCCGGCGATGACGAGCACGGGCACGTCGATGTGCG
>DASYCF010001346.1:0-1744 GCA_036500365.1 Byssovorax sp. | reverse complement strand
GAGGCGATGCGCATGCGCGACGACGTCGAGCAGCGAGCGCGCGCGAGCCGGCAAATCGGGCGCCGCGAGGACGCGCACGTCGTCGACGAGGCCCCGCGATCGCGCGAGCGCCGCGGCCTCGGCGAGCGTCCACGCGAGGCGCGCGACCTCGCCGGGGCGGCTGCCTGCGAGGACGGCGAGCGCGCGCGCGTCCGGATCGATCGAGAGCGCGCGACGAGCCTCCGCGCGAGGCGTGCGCGACAGCGCGACCGCGGGGTGACCGACGTACGTCGCGTCGACGCCGACGGCGCGCCACAGCGGGACCTCGAACGGCAAGAGCACGGCGAGCCGATCCATCGCCCGCGCGAGCGACCGCGTCCGCGACGCGCGCCAGGCCCAGACCTGCGGCGCCGCGCACCAGAGGACCTTGACGCCGCGCGCGCGGAGCCGCGGGCCGAGCCGCGCCGAGAGCTCGGTGAAGTTCGCGAGGAGCGCCGCGCGCGGCGGGCGCCGATCGACCTCTCTCGCGAGCGTCACCCAGGCTCGCGCGATCGCGGGTCCCGCGAGCACGACGTCGAGCGCGCCCATCGACGAGAGACTCGAGGTCTCGGCGACGACGCGCATGCGCGCGCGCGCACAGGCGCCGCCGCCGACGCCGAACGTCAGCGCGCGCTCGCCGATCTCGCGCAGCGCGGCCGCGGCGAGTCGGTCGCCGGAGGCCTCGCCCGCGAGCACGAGGAGCCCCGGCGCGGCGTCAGGCATCGGCCGCGTCGACGAGGGCGGCGATCGCGTCGGCGTAGCGCTCGGCGCGCCGAGCGCCCATGCCCGGGGTCGCGGCGATCGCGGCGCGGAGACCGGCGCCGCGCGCGGCCTCGTCGGTGCAGAGCTCGGCGATGGCGCGCGCGCAGTGGCCGGGGAGCACGGCCTGCTCGTCGACGCCGCGGCGCTCGGCCTCGGCGCGGCGCCACGACGTGAGGATCCCCTCGCAGCGCTTTCGCTTGGCCTCGACGGCGCGCGACTCGCGCGAGGAGCGCTCACCGCCGCCCCGCGCGCGTGTTCGCTCGGCCTCGGGCACGTCGCCGTCTTCGACCCCGCGCGCGATCGCGCCGAGCCACGCGTCGGTGAAGCGCGCCGCGCGGCCGACGGACGCGCCGTGCACCTCGGCGAGCGCGCGCGCCTCCCGCGGTCGTCGCTCGGCGAGCTCGAGCAGCGTGTCGTTGCCGATGACCTTGAACGGCGGCACGTCGACGCGCTCCGCCACCTCCTCGCGCGCGGCTACGAGGCGCCGCAGCACGGCGAGCGCGACGGGCGCGAGCCCCGAGGCGCCGCGGATGCGCGCGTACGCCGGGCCCCTGTCGCGCGGCGGCAGCGTCGCGCTCGCGAGCTTGAACGCGCACTCGTCGGCGATCTCGAGGTCGAGGTCGAGCGCGCGCGCGCGCTCGGCGAGGCGCGCGTCGAGGTCGAGGAGGTGGCGCACGTCGCCGGCGAGGTAGGCGAGCTCGGCCGCCGCGATCGGCCGCGCGCCCCAGTCGTGCTGCTGGTAGCGCTTGTCGACGTGCACGCCGAACGCGTCGCCGAGGAGCGCGGCGAGCCCGGTCTGCTTCTCACCGACGAAGCGCGCCGCGACGGACGTGTCGCGCACGCGCGCGAGCGGCGCGCCCGCGTCCGCGAGCAGCTTCGCGTCGAACGTGAGATCGTGGAGCACCTTGATCGGCCCCGCCGCGCCGAGGAGCGGCGCGATCTGCGCGATGTCCGTCGCGAGCGT
>DASYCF010001345.1:0-4601 GCA_036500365.1 Byssovorax sp. | reverse complement strand
CGGCACGTCGCGGAGGTAGCGCGAGCGCGGCGCGCGGGCCTCGAAGAAGGCGCCGACGAGGCGGTCGAAGCGATCACCGAGGCGCGCCGCCGCCCGCGGCATCTGCGTGCGGATCGCCGACGCCACGCCGCCGCGCACGAGCCGCCGGTAGACGAGGAGCCGCTTCGCGCCGAACGCGGCCGTCGCGTCGACGTCACGGTCGTCGAGGCCGGCGTCGCGGAGAAACCCGCGCGCGTCGTCGGTGAGCCGCGCCGCCGCGTCGGGCTCGCGCACGACCCGCTGGACCGCGCCGAGGAGGGCGTCGAGGCGCGGCGTCGTCATGGCCGCGCCTCGCCCGATCGCGAGGAGGACCGCCCGCGTCGCGTGAGCCCCACGTCGACGGCGGCCGACACGCGCGCGAGCTCCGCCAGCAGCGCCTCGTACTCGGGCACCGCGTGATCGCGCTCGAGGACGACGGGCACCGGCCCCGTCCGCTCCACGGTCCACGCGAGCAGCTCGAGCACGGGGTCGACGCAATCGGCGCCGTGCGAGTCGACGAGGACGCCCTCGTCCGGGCTCGCGACGTGGCCGGCGACGTGGATCTGCGCGACGCGATCGAGCGGCAGATCGAGCAGAAACGCGCGCGCGTCGAAGCCGTAGTTCTGGGCGTTCACCCACGCGTTGTTCACGTCGAGGAGCAGGCGCGCGCCGCTCGCGTCGAGCACCTCGCGGATGAACGCGGCCTCGCTCATCTCGGGCGCGCCGGGCACGAAGTAGTGCGTGATGTTCTCGAGCAACAGCGGCAGGCCGACGCGCGCCTCGACCTCGCGCGCGCGCCGCGCCGCGTTCGCCGCCGCCTCGCGCGTGAACGGCAGCGGCAAGAGATCGTGCAGCACGGCGCCGCCCACCCCGCCGAAGCAGAGGTGGTCCGAGTGGAACGGCGAACGAACGCGCCGCACGAACCGCGTGAGCTCGTCGAGGTACGCGTCGTCGATCGGCTCGAGGCCGCCGACGTCGAGCGTGAGCCCGTGCGTGACGAGCGGCACCGCCTCGGCGATGCGGTCGACCGCGTGCGAGATGTGCCCGCCGCGTCGCATGTGATTCTCGGGCGCGAGTTCGAAGAACGGGACGCCGACCTCATGCCCGCCATCGAGGCGCCCGAGCACGTCGTCGAGGAACTCCCAACGAAGCCCGAGCCCGACGCCGGCGATCTTCGAAGCCATCTCGCCCTCCGCGTCACCTGAGCTCCCAAGAAGACAATCCCCTCTCGCCAGCCTCTGGCGGCCCCGAGAGACCCTCGCGGAGCGGTGGGTGCGATGATGCGCTGCGCGCCCCGCGGCTACGAAGGCCGCGCGGAGCCTACTCCAGTAGGCGACCGCCGCCGACCGACGCCGCGGGGATTCGCAGCAGCGTCAGCGCGCCCGCCGCTAGCCGCAGGTGCCGTCGCCGCAGCTACCGGCGGCGCCGCTCTTCTTCGCGCTCTTCTTCGCGGCGCCCTTCGTGGGAGCCTTCGTGGCGGCGGCCGGCGCGGCGGACGGGGCCGTGCTTGCGACCGGCGCGGGCGCCGCGACAGCGGCGGCGACGGCAGGCGCCGGAGCCTCAGCAGCCGCTGCCGGCGCAGCCGCAGGCGCGGCGGGCGCTGCCTCGGCCGGCTTCGCGTCGGCCGCGGCGGGGACCTCCGCGCTCGTGACCGGGGTCTGCGACGACGCGCAGCCCGCGACCAGCAGCGCGCCGGTCCCGAGCGCGGCGAGGGTTTCGAAGATGCTCTTCATGTGTCGTGCTCCTGTCGTGCGGTTCGCCCCGCTCGAGTGCTGTTCGATGGTACGGCCGAGGTCGACCTCGGTTTCGCGCACCCCCTCCATCGTAGAGCAGGACCCACGCCCCGCGTTCCGCCAAAATCAACGAGCCCGAGCCCGAGCCGAGCCCGAGCCGAGCCCGAGCCCGAGCCTGTGGCGGGCGGGTCAGGGCGCCGCGGATGCGGCGGGCTTCGCCGATCCGTCGGCCTTCGGCGCGGCGCCGCCGGGCTTCACGGTGAACTCCACCGAAACGAGCGCCTCTTTGTTCACCTTCTCCTTGAGGTCCTCGAGCGTCTTGAGGATGCCGCCGACGGCGCTCCGCGGGCGGACGTCGTACTCCTCGAGGCCGACGGCGACAGGCTTCGTCGACTTCACGTCGATCGACGCGATGTCGGCGCCCGCGTAGTGGAACGTCGCCTCGAGCTCGGCGGTCTTCGACGTCTTGTGGCCGTGCAGCAAGAAGTCGCCCGTGACGGTCAGCGTCACCTTGCGATCGTTGCCCGTCATCTTCGTGACGTCCTTCTCGCTCACCTTGTCGACGCCCTTGATCGAGAACTCGATGCGCTGGTTCTTCTTGCGCACGTCTTCGGGCGTGTCTTCGCCGGTCTCGAGCCACGCGCGCGCGTGCTTGTTCTGGAGCTCGCTCGCGGCGGGCGGCTGCGCGCCGGCGTCGGTCGTCACCGTCTGCACGAGCTCGAGCTTCGCGATGTCGACGGCGACGAGCCCGCGCGTCTTCGTGAGATCGCTCGGGTCGACGTCGAGCGTGCCCTCGGCCCCGCCCTCGACGTGGCCGTGGATCTTCTCGATCGGCGCGTCCATCTCGAACGTCGCCTTGCTCGACGCCTTGTCGACCGTGAACGACTTGGACGCGGCGCTCGCGGGCTTCTCGGCGGCGAGCGCGGTCGCGCTCGGGGCGAGCTTCGTCGACGGTTTGTCGTCGCACCCGACCAGGCTCACGGCGAACAGCAGCGCTCCACACGACGTTGCGAATCGCAGACGCATCTCGACTCCTTGGACAGGTGCTCCGGCGGAAGATACGGCAGCCGCGCGTGCGGGATCCACTACGCGCTTGGCGTCGAGGCGTTTCGCGGCGAGCGCCGTGGTATGCGACGGCGTGCGCCTCAGCGCCGCGATGCCGTGGTTCTTGCTCGGTTTCCTCGCGTGCGCGTGCGCGCCCGAGGCGCCCGCCGTGCCGGCGCTGCCCGCCGCGCCGCGCGTCGCGACGGCCGAGGAGCGCGCCGCGGACGAGCGGGCGATCGGCGCCGCGCTCGACGACTGGCACGCCGCGGCCGCCCACGCCGACGAGGCCGCGTACTTCGCGCATTTCGCCGCCGACGCGGTGTTCCTCGGGACCGACGCGACCGAGCGCTGGACGCTCGAGGCGTTCCGCGGGTACGCGCACCCGCATTTCGCCGCCGGCAAGGCGTGGTCGTTCACGCCGATCCGCCGCGCCGTCACCGTCGATCCGAGCGGCGCGCTCGCGTGGTTCGACGAGGATCTCGCCACGCCGAACCTCGGCCCCGCGCGCGGCGCAGGCGTCGTGGTGAAGCGAGGCGGGCGGTGGTTGATCTCGCTCTACGATCTCGGCGTCACGGTGCCGAACGAGCGCTTCTCGACGGTGAAGCGCGCGATCGCGGGCGAGGGCGCGTGCCTGTCGGGCGAGGGCGCGATCCACGCGGTCGTCACGCTGCGCGGCGCGCCGCCGCCGCCCGCGCCGCCGCCGAAGGCGTGGACCGAGAACGCGAGCTGCAAGAAGCTCCCGTTCCACGGAGGCGCGCTCGTCGCGCGCGGCGGCCGCCTCGGCGAGGTCGTCGTGCGCCTGGCGGCCGGCGCCGTACGCGGCCGCGCGAAGCCACTGTGGGACGCGATCCGCGTCGAGGCGCGTGAGTGCGCGCTCCGCCCGCACACGGCCGTGGCGATGGTCGGTCAGCGCATCGATCTCGCGTCGCTCGACGGCGCCTCGACCGGCGCGCAGCTGTTCCGTGACGGCGCGCTGCTCGCCACGCACTGGCAGCGGCCCGACGCCGCGCCGACGCAGTACTTCGTCACGGAGCCCGGCGTGTACACGGTCTCGCTCCCCGGTCGCCCGTGGGCGCACGCGTTCGTCGTCGCCACCGATCACCCCTATTTTCAGCTCACGGAGGACGACGGCGAGGCGCGCATCGAGCACGTGCCCGCGGGCCACTACACGCTCGAGGCCTTCCACGCCGCGTTCGGCTGGAAGCGTCAACCGATCGACGTCACAGACGGCAAGACGACCGAGGTCGTCGTCGAGCTCGACGTGAAGGACATCATCAAGGAGCCCTGACGCGACGCGAACGAAGTGATCCGCGAGCGCACCAAACGGCGTTACGATGGATCCGGCGAACGCGCGCGAGCGGGGGCTCGGATGCACGCCGAGAAGGCCGAGGCGCTCGAGGCGGACGCCGACCGGACCAAGCGGCGCCTGCTCACCGCGTTGACCGTCGCCGTGTCGGTCGGCGTCACGGGCTGGCCGCTCCTGCGTGACGCGCGCGCGCTCGCCGGCGGCGACGTGACGACCGCTGCGTCCGTCGCGTCGGACCTCGGCGACACCACCTCGCTGTCGCTCGTCGCGCCGGTGGCGGTGACCGCGCACGCGCTGCGCGGCGCCGTGCTGCGGTGGGCGTGGGCCTCGTCGCCGCGAGCCTCGCCGCGTGGGTCGTGTACGATCTCACGTCGGGGATCATCGACTACGAGCACGTCGAGCGCGCCGGCCTCGTCGCGGGGAGCGAGGCGTTCCGCGCGCTCGCCAACGGGGCGATGCTCGCCGCCGGCCTCGCCCAGCGCCGCGCGATCGCGGGCGAC
>DASYCF010001344.1:0-15654 GCA_036500365.1 Byssovorax sp. | reverse complement strand
TTCGTTGCCGGGGATGATGCGGCTCGACAGGATCACGCGATCGCCCGGCTGAAGACGAAGCGCCGGATGCGCGCCCTGCGAGAGGCGCGTGAGCGAGCTCGTGCGCTCGGCCTGCGTGCCGCTCGCGATGACGAGGAGCTTCTCGCGCTGCGTGGACGCGGCGAGCTCCGTCGGCACGACGAGGTCGCTCGGCCACGTGAGCTTGCCGACCCGCTCGGCGGCGCGCACGTGGCTCTGGATCGAGCGGCCGAGGAGGCAGACGCGCCGCCCGCTCGCGATCGCGGCGTCGCCGATGAGCCGCAGGCGCTGCACGTTCGACGCGAAGAGCCCGAGCACCACGCGCTGAGGCGCGCTCGCGACGAGCTCGGCGAGGTGATCGCCGACGTCGCGCTCGCTCGTCGCGCGGCCCGGCGAGTCGACGTTCGTGCTGTCGGAGAGGAGCAGCGAGACGCCCTCGTCACCGAGCGACATCAGCCGCTCGACGTCGGTGAGCTCGCCGTCGGGCGGCGCGGGATCGAGCTTGAAGTCGCCCGTGTGCAGCACCGTGCCCGCGTCGCTCTTGATCGCGAGCGCGGTCGCCTCCGTGATCGAGTGCGTGACGCGGATCGGCGTGATCGAGAACGGCCCGAGCTCGAACGCGGCGCCGGCGGGTGCCGTCACGAGGTCGACCTCGGCGGGATCGAACGCGTGCTCGTCGAGGCGCGCGCGGACGAGCTCGAGCGCGTGCGCGGGGCCGTACACGGGCACGTCGAGCCGATCGAGCAGGTACGGGAGCGCGCCGATGTGATCCTCGTGCCCGTGCGTGACGACCACGCCGAGCACGTCGCCCGCGCGTTCGAAGAGCCAGTCGAAGCGCGGGTGGTAGACGTCGACGCCCTGATCGAGCGTGGGGAACGTGACGCCGCAGTCGACGACGACGATGCCGCCCGCGTGCTCGAGGGCGAAGCAGTTCATCCCGATCTCGCCGAGGCCGCCGAGCGGGACGAAGCGCACGGCGCCCGCGGGCACCTTCGCGAGGCCCGCGCGGGCGTTCGAGGAGAGATCGGTCGACAAGGGGGCGGCACCTTAGCAGCACCCCCGCCGCTCCGCGCGCTTCAGCCGGCGCGACGCCCCTCGTCGAGGTCGACGCCCGCGTACACGTCGGCGAGCGACAGCGAACCGCCGACCGCCCCGAGGTCGATCGACGCGTCCTCGCCCGTCGCCGTCGACAGGAGCCACCCGCCCTCGTCGAGGCGCCTGTACCGATCGATCCGCCGCTCGCGGTGCGAGACGAGCACGTACTCGCAGAGCGCGTCGATCGCCTGGTAGTGGAGGAACTTCGTCCCGCGGTCGTAGTCCTCGGTCGAATCCGAGGTGACCTCGACGATCACGGCGGGGTTCAAGAGCGAAGGCGGATCGCCGTCGTCGTAGCGCCGCTCGCCGCACGCGACGATCACGTCGGGGTACGCGTAGAGCCGCGTCGCGGGGACGCGCACGCGCTGATCGCTCGTCATCGCGACGCATCCGCGGGGACGCCCGAGCGCGACGAGCGCGGCGGTCACGTTCGCGGCGATGACGTTGTGGGGCGGACGCGCGCCTGCCATCGCGACGATCACGCCGTCGACGAACTCGTGTCGGCGGTCGCTCGCGCCCTCGAGCGCGAGGTACTCCGCCTCCGTGAACGAAGTCGGCGCGGGGGAGACCATCGCCCCTCGACGATACCACGCGAGATCCGGTGGACCGCGCGAGGTCCGATGCGAAGCCCGCGTGAAGAATCGTGAGGTCGCGAAAGACGGCGGCGGAGGCGTGCTAATCGAGGCTCGTGCTCGTCCTCTTCCCGTGGGTCTCGGCCGGCGCCGCGCTCGCCGTCGTCGTCCTCGCGATGGTCCTCCGCGGACGCTTCTACGCGACGTTCGTCGGCGTGCTGCTCGGTGTGCACGCGCTCGTCTCGACCGCGCTCGCGCCGTCGTTCGGCGCTGCGCTGCCCGCGTACGCGTACCTCTCGGCGATCGTGTACGTGAACTTCGCGCTGCTCGCGCGGCCGCGGCTCCGATCGATCGCGTACCGCGCGATCGTCAGCGTGCCCGCGTCGTTCGCCCTCGCGAGCAGCCTCCTCGCGATCCCGTGGGCGATCGCGGTCGCCTTCGGCGCGCGGCCTTACGGCTTCTTCGTCCCGTTCGTGATCGCGGCGCTCGGGCTCGTGCAGAGCCTGCGACATCGCTTCGAAGAGACCGACGTCGCCGTCGACGACGTCGCGGCGCCGCGCCTCGCGCGCCGCGAGCTCGGCGCTGCGCGCGTCGAGCGGCCGCTCCGGCTCGTGCAGATCACGGACCCGCACCTCGGCCCGTTCATGTCGGAGGCGCGCCTGCACGACATCGCCGCGCGCGCCGTCGCCGCGAACCCGCACCTCGTGCTTTTGACCGGCGATTTCCTCACGATGGAGTCGCATCACGCGGGCGAGGCGCTGGCGCGCGCGCTCTCGCCGCTGTCGGCGCTGCCGGGCAAGGTGTTCGCGTGTCGCGGCAACCACGACCTCGAGGCGCCGGAGACCGTGGCGAAGGCGCTCGCGGCCGTCGGCGCGACACTGCTCGTCGACGAGGCGACCGTCGTCGAGACGCCGGCGGGCCCCGTGCAGATCGTCGGCGTCGATTTCTATTTCCGCGAGCGCGCCGCGAAGACGGCGGCGGCGTGCGCGGCGCACGCGCGCGTCGCCGGGGCGTTCCGGCTGGTGTTGCTGCACGACCCCGGCGCCTTCAAGCACGTGCCCGACGGCGACGCGGACCTCGTGTTGAGCGGCCACACGCACGGCGGGCAGCTCGGCCTCTTGACGCTCGGCCTGCCGCACACGTTCGTGAGCGCGTTCACGAGCATCCCCGATCATGGCCTGTGGGCGCTCGGCAAGAACAGGCTCTACGTGCACCGGGGGACTGGCCACTACGGGTTTCCGCTGCGCGTCGGTGTACCGGGCGAGGAGAGCTTGCTCCGGGTGCACCACGTGCGGGGGTGACGACGTCGATTCCCTCAACCCCCCAGCCCCCTTCTCCCGAAGGGAGAAGGGGGAGCCGGTTTGTGCTGTGCTGTGGGGGGTGTCGCGAGTCACAACCCTGACCGGGGCGGCGGGGGTGGGCGTGTTTTCGTTCACGAGACGCAACGTCTTCGTCGGGCGTGTCGATGAAGAGGGGTGGCTGCGTGGCTTCGTGCCGAGACCGTGCGAGCGCGCGCGCTGCGTCGTGCGGCGACGCCTGCCGAGCGGGCGCTGTGGAGGCTGCTGCGCGGGCGGCGGCTCGAGGGTGCGAAGTTCCGGCGGCAACAGCCGCTCGGGCCCTTCTTCGCCGACTTCGCCTGCTTCGACCCACGGCTCGTCGTCGAGGCCGATGGCGCGCCGCACCTCCTCCACCCGGAGCGCGACGTCGAACGCGACCGATACCTCGCTGCCGCCGGCTTCGTCGTCCTCCGGCTGCCGAACGACCTCATCCTCGACACCCCGGACCTCGCGCTCTCCCTCATCCGCCGCGCGCTGCACGACGCGCGCACGCTCAGTCCGAACCCCGTCCGAGCCGCCCGTCTCCCTTCGGGAGAAGGGAGTTTGGGGGGTTGAGGGTCCCCGCGCGGAGATCGACTCGAAGACCGGTCGGCGTCGAGCGCACGTCGATCGTGTCTTCGGCGTGGCCGAGGGCCTTCCAGGTCGCCGCGGCGGCCGCGCATCGAACGGCGTCTTCCACGGTGTCGACGACCACCTCGACGAGCGCGACGACCTCGACCGCCGCCGGCGCGCCGCCGGCTTGCGCGTGAGCGTCGAGGCCGATGCGCACCCCCTGCTCGAGCGCGACCCGCCACGGCTCATGCAGCGTGACCTCGGGGAGCACGCGGACATCCGCTGCGGCCGCCGGGATCGCGCGCACGCTCACCTCCGCAAAGGAGAGCAGCCCGCGGAACACCCGCTTGATCCGGAACGTCGCCTGCATCGTGCTCTCGCCCCCTTGCCGCACGTCGCACGACGCGCGACCCGCCCGCACGCGCCGTCCGAGCCCCCCTTCTCCCTTCGGGAGAAGGGGGGTTGGGGGGTTGAGGCTCTCCTCCGCCTACGCCCCGCCGCCGCCGCCCGTGCCGCCGCCCGTGCCTCCACCGCCGCCGCCGCCCTTCGGCCCGGCGTGGTGGGCTGCGATCCAGTCGATGAGGAACTGGAACCTCGACGTGAGCGCAGGGTCGCCTGCGCCCTTCACGGTGCGCGCGAGCTTCAGCAGCATGCCCACGCCGTCGGAGTCGGCCTCGCGGCGGTTGTCGTAGGCGCGGCGGTAGTACGGCTCGAGCTTCGCCTCGATGGGCAGGAGCTCCTCGCGCGCGGCGATCGCGTCGGTCAGCACCTGCAGCGACAGGCCCGGCATCGCGAGCTGACTCGCGATCTCGGTCCAGGCCGCGACGGTCTTGTCGGCGACGTCGCCGAAGCCCTCGGGCGCGGTCCGATAGTGGCGCGTCTCGTCGGTCGTGTGCACGGGATACGCGAGCAGGGCGTGGAGCTCCTCGGGCGTCGGCGCGGCCGGCGCGGTGTCGCCGCTCGGCGCACTCCTCGGCTTCACGCTCGCGGCGCGCTCGGGCTTCGCCTTGTCCTTGGCCTTGTCCCTGTCCTTGTCCTTCTTCTTCGACATGTCCGCTCCCCTTCGCGCTCGTGCCTCGACGCGACGTCGATCGCTCGTACCAGGTGCGCGCGCCGCCCCGCAAGCGCGTCCTCGCCGAGCACCCCGACATGCTCGCCGAGGATGTCGACGTGGCCGCCCGAGCACCCCGACATGCTCGCCGAGGATGTCGACGTGGCCGCCCGAGCACCTCGACAGGCTCGCCGAGGAGGTCGGGATGGCATCCGTGGCATCTCGAGGTGCTCGCCGAGGATGTCGACGTGGCCGGCCGAGCATCTCGAGAGGCTCGGAGGCGAACCTCACGTCCCCAAGAAGACCTCACCCCCCCAACCCCCCTCTCCCTATCGGGAGAGGGGGGAGCACGTCCTGCCAAGAGAGTGAGCTCTTGCTCGGATACGATCCCGGACAGACCTTTCGTCCTCGGGATAACGTGCTCCCCCTTCTCCCTTCGGGAGAAGGGGGCTGGGGGGTTGAGGGTCTCATCACCCCTCGAGCTGCTTCTCGTACACCCGATACCGCTTGTCGATGCGACCGCCCATCAAGCGGATGCCCGCGTTGATGGCGGCGTTGTCCTCGAGCGTCCAGCCGAGCTCGCTGTCCTTCATGCCAAGGAGGTGCGCCGCGCGGTTCATCTGCACGTACAGATAGGCAGAGAGGCCCGCGTAGCGGCGCACGTGGCGCCACTTCTTGCGGATGCCGAGGATCACGAGCCGTCCGCTCTTCGGCCCTCGCACCTTGAGGCGCCAGAGCAGCTTGACGAAGCCGAGCGGGAACAGCTGACCGTCGAGGTCTTGAATCAGCTCGTTCACGTTCGGGAGGCCGAGCGCCACGGCCGCGGGCTCGCCGTCGATGCTCACGATCCTCGTGATCTCGGGCATCAAGATGAGGCTCGTGTCTTTGGCCATCTTCACGAGCTCGTTCTCGGTGAGCGGCACGAAGCCCCAGTTGTCGCTCCAGGCGTCGTTGAAGATGTCCATCAAGATGCGCACGTCGTCGAGGAGGTGCTTCGGGCTCGCGACGCGCGTCGTGATCTCGGGCATCGCCGCGATCTCGTCGTGGGCCTTCTGCGCGCGCGACGGCACCTCGCCGACGTCGTACTTCCAGGCGTAGAAGTCCTTGAGCTTCGCGAAGCCCGCCTTCTCGATGAGGCCGCCTTGATAGGCGTTGTGGTACGTCATCAGGATCATCGGCGGCTTGTCGAAGCCCTCGACGAGGCAGCCCGTCTCCTCGTTGATGCTGAGCGAGAGCGGGCCCCGCATGCGCTTCATCCCGCGCGCCTTCACCCACGCCGTCGCCTCGTCGAGGAGGGCCTTCGCGACGCCGGCGTCGTCCACCGTGTCGAGGAAGCCGAACATGCCCGCGTCGTCGCGGTAGCGCTTGAGGTGCTCCTGGTCGATCTGCGCCGTGATGCGGCCGACGGCGCGCCCGTCCTGATACGCGACCCACGCCGTGCCCTGCGCGTGCTCGAAGAACGGGTTCTTCTTGTGATCGAGCCGGTCGTGCACGTCGAAGTCGAGCGGCCGCACGTAGTACGGGTTCCCCGCGTAGATCGTGCGGACGCAGCTCGTGAAGTCCTTGAGCGTCGTCTTGTCGCCGTCGGTGAGTTCGCGGAGCTCGATGGCCATGGCGCTCGGCGCCGTACCGTCCTCTCGATGGGGCCGCAAGCGCGGGCGACGCTTCGCCGCCCATCGAAAACCGGCGCCCGAGCACGGCCCTCGACGCACGGGCCCGCGCGCCGTAAGACGCGGCCGCCATGTCCTCCCCGCGCCAAGCTCACCCCGCGCTCGCGCTCGCCGCGTACCTCGAGCCGATCACCGTCGGCCGCCGCGTCGTCGTGCTCGGTGACGCGACGCTCGGGCTCGCCGAAGAGCTGCTCGAGCGCGGCGCGCGGCTCGTCCACGCCTACGACCCCGAGCCCGCGCGCGTCGCCGAGGCGGTGGCGGCGTCGCCGGGCGGCGCGAAATCCGTCGCGTTCGCGGTGCTCTCCGGCGATCTCGGCGTGCGCGACGCCGCGTTCGACGTCGTCGTGGTGCCCGATCTCTCTGCCTTCGCCGACGCGGGCGAGGCGCTGCTCCGCGCGAAGCGGCTCGTCGGCGGCGGCGTCGCGGTCGTGTCGACGCCGAACGCGGGCGCGCCGCGAAGGCTCGTGTCCGGCGGCGACGAGGTGCGCGGGGCGATCGGCTACTACGAGCTCTACGACCTCGTCTCGCTGCGTTTTTCGCGCGTTCGCATGGTCGGGCAGGCGCCGTTCGTCGGGTACACGCTCGCGGACTTCGCGCCCGACGGCGAGCCCGAGGTGAGCGTCGACACGTCGCTGCTCGAGGCGAGCGAGGAGCCCGAGGCGTTCGTCGCGATCGCGAGCGAGCACGCCGTCGCGCTCGACGCGTACGCCGTCATCGGGACCCCGCTCGAGGGCGTGGCCGAGGCGGCGCAAGAGCCCGAGGCGGAGACCGTGCGCGGCCACGACCGGCTCGCGCTCACCGAGGCGCAGGCGCGCCTCGCCCTCGTCGACGCCGAGCTCGAGACGATGCGCCTCCGCGCGCGCGAGCACGCCGTCGAGCTCGACGCGCGCAGCAGCAAGGAGATCGCCCTCGGCGCGCGCGTGATGGAGCTCGAGGCCGAGCTCGGCGCCGCGACGACGGGCCGCAGCGCCGCCGCCGAGTCGATGCGCAGGGGCGACCAGGCCGAGGCGAAGGCGGTCGAGGCCGAGGCGCGCGCCGAGCGCCTCGCCGCGCAGCTCCGCGAGATCGAGGAGGAGCTCCGCCTCCAGCGCGAGCGCAACGTCGGCATCGGCAAGCAGCTCGACGAAGAGAAGCGCGCGCGCGCGGCGGTCGACGTCGAGCTCGGCATGCTCCGGCGCGCCCCCGAGATCCACGACGTGAAGATCGCGACGGACGCGGAGCTCGCGTTCGAGCAAGCGCAGACGCTGCGGCCCGCGCCGATGGCCAGCGCGGCCACGCGCGATCTCGAGGCGGCGCTCGAGGCGGCGCGGCGCGCGGCGGCCGGCGCGAACGCGGCGCGCGAGGTCGCGGAGGCGCACGCGAGGGCGCTCGCCGGCGATCTCGACGCGGCGAAGGCGAAGCTCGCCGGCGACATCGACGCGGCGAAGGCGCAGGCCGCGGCGGCGGACGCGCGCGCGCGCGGCGAGGCGGAGCGGCGCGGGGCGGCGGACGCGGCCCTCGCGGCGCGTGACGCGAAGATCACGGCGCTGAAGGGCGAGCTCGAGCACGCGCTCGCGAAGCTCGACGTGGCGCACGATCGCGCGGCGGCGCTCGAGGCGCAGATGTCGGCGCGGGCCGCGCACGAGGCGGCGCTCGAGGCACGGCTCGCCGTGCTCGAGCCCGCGGCGAAGGGCCCCGCGGGTGAGGCGGCCGCGTCGGACGTGACGGCGCTCGAGCAGGCGCTCGCCGAGCGCGGGCGCCGCGTGCGCATCCTCGAGAAGGACCTCGCGGAGACGGAGCGCATCGGGCGCGAGCTGCTCGCCGAGCTCGCCGAGCGGGAGGCGCGCGTCACGCCCGCCGCGCCGACGCCCGTCGGTGCGCCGCCCGCAGCCCGCGGCGGCGCCTCGTCCTCGAACGGCGTGGTGGAGGTCGACGTCGCCGGCGCCGCGCCCCTCGAGGCGAAGCTCGACGACCTCGCGACCGCCGCCGCCCGCGCCGAGGCCGATTTGACCGCGGCGACGTGGCGGATCACCAAGCTCGAGCGTGAGCTGGCCGACGCCCGCGCCGGCGCCCGCCCCGAGCCCGTCGTCCACGCCGAGCTCGAGCAGGCGCTCGTCGCCGCGCACGCCGAGGTCGCGTCGCTGCGCAGGGCGCTCGATCTCCGCGCCGCCCCGCAGTAACCGTCACCCCTCACGGGAAGCGCGCCGGCGCGTCTCGGCTCACGAGGGTTCATGCGTCGTCGTCGAGCTCGGCGACCGGCGCGGGGACGGGCGGCGCGTGCCCTACCCGGCGCCGCACGCGCCGCTCCCGATCCTGGTAGACACGTGCGGGCTGCGGCTCACCGCGCCCAAGGTCGTCGAGGTGCTCTTCTCGAACGACGACGCCGCCACCGTCGCCGAGATCAAGGACTTCGTGCCGAAGCTCGGCGCCTCGCGGTACTGGCGGTCGATGGTCGCCGAGTACGGCGTCGCGGCCTACACGGCGTCGACCGTCGACCTCCCGACGCCGCTCACCGAACCCTCGACGACACCGACATCCAGAGCTGGATCGTCGATCAAATCGCTCAGTAGCGGTCGCGCGATCACGGCACGACCCGCAGCGAGAAGGCGCTGCAGCCGCGGGCGTCGACGACGCCCAGCATGCGCCGCTCGCTCACGGTCACCTTGCCGTGCATCGCGAACGTCGACTCGCCACCCGAGAGCTCGAGCGCGCGCGCCGGCGTGACGTCGAACGCGCGCGTCGCCACGTCCCACGCGCCGTGCGCGTCGAACACGCTCTTGTCGCCGGTGGTCTCGTTCTCGACCTCGACGACGACGCGCACGCTCGAGCCGTCGAGCGCGGCGACGTGCAGCGCGAACAGGAGCTCGCCCCTGTCGCACGACATGCGGCCGATCCACCGCTGACCGAGCCAGAACGGCGTCGCGTAGTCGTGCGGCGCAGGCGTCCAGTCGTCGGCCGACGCCGGCGCGGGCTCGTCGCGCTGGAAAGCGGGAGACGGCCCGCAAGCGAGCAGGGCAGTCGCCAGGACGAGCGAAGAGGCGGCGCGCGAGACGTTCAATCGAGGCCTCGCTCGGGCGAGTCGGGGTTCACCATCGCCGCGCCCACGCGCGTCGCCAGCGCCATGATGGTCAGCGTCGGGTTGAAGCCGCTCGACGTCGGGAAGAGCGAGCCGTCCGACGCGAACAGGTTGCCGACGTCGTGGAACTTCCCGTTCTCGTCGCACACGCTCGTCGCCTTGTCCGAGCCGAAGCGCAGCGTGCCCATGATGTGCGCCGACGCAGGGATCGGATCCTTCGGCGAGACGAGCGCGTACTTGCACCCCGACGCGCCGAGGAGCTGGACGAGCTTCGGCGAGTAGAAGTCGCGCGCCGCGAGCTCGAACGCGTGGTTCTCGTACGTGACGCGGGCGACGGGCAGCCCGTCGACGTCGCGCACGCGCGGGTCGAGATCGGCGCGGTTCTTCGACTGCGGCGCGTCCTCGGCCTGGAGGGCGAGCGCGACGATGCGATCGCGCCCGGGGCTCTGTCGCAAGAGGCGCTTCAGCATCTTGCCGTCGAAGCTGCCGAGCATCTTCAGGATGCCGACGTAGCGCGAGGCCTCCTCGATCGGGAACTCGCTGCCGCTGATCTCGACGATGCCGCCGAGCGGGTGATCGGGATCGTTCGGCTTGCCGCGAAAGTCGGAGAAGCCGTGCGTCACCGTGCGCCCGCGGTGGCCGTGCACGCGCTCCTCGAAGATGCCGGCGGCCTCGGTCTGGAGGTGGAACATGAGGTTTCGGCCGACTTGACCGCTCGAGTTGCCGACGCCGTCGGGGTCCGACAAGAGGCAGAGCCGCGCGCTCTCGATCGGGCTCGCGGCGAGCACGTAGCGATCGGCCTTGAACGTGACGCGCGCGCCGTCGGGGCCGATCGCCTCGACGCCGACGATCTCGTTCTTCGCCCCGTTCAAGAGGAGCTTGGCGACGCGCGTCTCGGGGCGGAGCTGGCACTTGCCGGTGAGCAGCGCGCGGCGGAGCGTCGTCACGGGCGGCGATCCCTTCGCGTTCGAGGGGCACGCGTAGCCCGAGCAGTACCCGCAGTCGACGCACGCGGGCCGCCCGTCGTACACGCGCGAGTTCACCGCCGTCGGGTACGGGAACGGGTTCAAACCGATCTTCTCCGCGCCCGCCGCGACGAGCAGCGCGCAGTACATGCCGACGCCCGGCGGCATGGGGTAATCGGTCGAGCGCGGGCCGGCGTACGGGTCGCTGCCCATGAGGCCTTGCACGCCGATGGTTCGCTCGACGTAGGCATAGAACGGCTCGAGCATGTCGTAGTCGACGGGCCAATCGGCGAAGGCGGCGCCTTGCTTGTCTTGGATCAACGTGCCGAGGTGGAAGTCGTCCGGCTGGAAGCGCGGCATCTTGAGATCCGCGTGCACGGCGCCGCCGCCGACGGTCTTCGGGAGGGCGTTCACGTCGGCGATGACGGCGGTGCCCGAGTCGCTCGTGCGCCACGTGCGCGGGTCGGTGAGGAGCGACGGATAGATGAAGTTTCGCTCGGAGAGCTTGAGCTCGTCGTTCGAGAACGTGCTCGAAGGCAGGTTGTCCGGGTCGTCGAGGCCGATGAACCGGTTCGGCCCCGCCTCGAGCACGAGCACGGTGAGCCCGAGCTTCGTCAGCATGTGCGAGATGGTGCCGCCGCCGCCGCCGCTGCCGATGACGAGCACGTCGAACTCGGTGAGCGACGCGTTGCCGACGATCGCCGCGCTCACGAGAACGCCTGTCCGCCGCTCAGCACGGCGATGCCGCCGACGAAGCTCGAGATGTCTTCCGTCATGGGCTCGGGATCGGGGTACGGGTTCGGCGTCGACACCGGCGCGTCCGCGCGCTCGTGGTACGAAGCCGTGGAGGGATCGAACAGGCTGTATCCGAGCGGCTGCGCGTCGCCCTCGAAATGCACCATGGCCCAGCCCGCGCCTCCGGGGTTCCCGCCGTACTCGGGCGCGGCGAACGCGGCCTCGCACACGAGCTCGACGAAGGCCTCCTGGAAGTCGTCGTCCGTGCCCTCGAGCGCCGTGACGAGAGAGTCGTAGTCGAGGTCGGAGAGCGCGCCCGTCGTCGCGCTCATCGCCTGCGCGAGGCCCTTCTTCACGAGGTCGCGAAGGCCCACGGTGGGCCCGATCACCGCGTCGTTCGGGCCGCCGCCGTCGACGCCGGCGGAGCCGTAAATCAAGAGGCGCGCGGCGCGGTCGCTCACGCGGTCGAGCGCGAGGAACGTCGCGAACTCGTTCGGTGGAAACGTCGTCGACGGGTCGCCGTGCGCGTCCGGGTACGGCTGCCTGCCCGAGTAGGGGCCGCCTGCGTGGTAGGGAGGCGCGAGCCCCGCCGGGACGTCGTCGAACGCGGTGAGCAATCGAACGATGTACGCCTGCGCGCCGAGGGCGGCGCCGCCCGGTTGGTCGTCCGGCGGGAGCACGACGTCGGCGAGCGCGTCGATGGCGGCGAGCTCGTCGGCCGAGAAGAGCGGCGGCGCGGCGAGCGGGGCGAGCGCCTCGTCGTCGGCGCAGCCGGCGAGTGCGGCCGACGCTGCGGCGGCGGCGGTCGCGGCCGCGAGCATGCGCAAGATTTCGCGTCGACCGACGCTGGCACGCAGCATCGCGGTAGCCTATCAAGGGGCGTGACCGAACGGGGAACCGGAGACGCCCGCGCCGCGTCGCGCCTGACGGGCACCACGCGCGCGCTCTCGGCCGCGTTCGGCCTCGCCGCGACGCTCTCGCTCGCGTTCGGCGGCTGTGGCTTCTTCGGCGACAGCACGACGGCATCCGGCGGCGGCGGCGGCGTCCCCGCGCCGACCGTGCCCACGTGGTGGCCGACGTGCGGCGCGCCCGGCTGCCCCGACCAGCCGAACCCGCCACAGGTCCCCTGCAACGGCGACGAGAGGCCCGGCTCGCCCTGCGATTACCCGGGCTCCGCGTGCGACGCGCGCCTCGCGTGCGGCGCCATCATGGTCTGCGAGACCGACGACCCGCGCGGCCAGGGCTGCCCATAGTTCGGCGACACTCGACCGAGCGCAGCGGGGTTTGGGGCCGCGCGCGGCCCCATCGTTACTTGGGCCGGCGCGAGCGGCGCGACGGCGGGGGCTTGTCGTCCGGTGGCTCCTCGCGCGGGAGCGGCGGCGGCAGCTTGCGGCGCGCGCGCATCGAGGCCTCGGGCGGCGGCGGCAGCGGCGGCGGCTCCCACGGCATGCGCACGCGCGGCGCGGCCTCGTCCTTGGGCGGGCGGGCCGAGACGCGCGGCTTCGACCTTCGTCCACCCGCGCTCGGGGGCGGCAGGGTCTCGACGATCTCGAGCCACTCGGCGCGCACCTCGAGCGTCTCGCGGCGCGACGGCGGCGGCCCGCTCCCGCGGATGATCGGCTGAGGCGCCCGTGACGCCCTGCGCGCCGCGTCGCGCGCGGGCGGCGGGATCGTCTGCACGATCTCGAGCCACTCGGCCTGGACCTCGAGCGTCTCGCGCCGGGGCGGGCGCTTCGAGCGCGGCGCCTTCTCCGGCGGCTCGTCGCGCACCGCCGGCGCGCGCGCCGACTTCGGCGCTCGGGCCGCCGGGATCGACTTCCGCGACGGGCGCGCAGGCTTCTCCGATTTCGTGTTCGCCAAGCGCGCTCGAATTTACCTCGACGTCACGATCCACGGGGAGGTTTCTCCCGACGCGGACGTATCCGCATCATCCTCGCGCGCCGTCCATGGTGGGCCGGCCCGCGCGAGAACGACACGGCGGCGTACACGCGCCGCGCTCCAGGGGATGGGTCATGGATTCAAGCGCAGCAAAGAACCAGATGATCATCGGCGCGCTCATCTGCGTCGTGGGCGTCGTCGTCACCGTCGTGTCGTACTCGTCGGCGAGCGGCGGCAGCCGCTACATCTTCGCGTGGGGCGCGATCATCTTCGGCGCGTTCCGCTTCGTCCGGGGGCTCGTCGCGCTGAACCAAGCCAAGCGCTGAGGCGCGGCGTCGTTCACTTCTCTTCGGGGGCGGCGCCGCCGAGGGACGCGAAGAACCAGGCGCCGGCGCCGAGCCAGGGGCCCTGCTCGCGGAGGTCGCGGGCGCGCTGCGCTGCGAGCGTTCCGGGGTACGCGCGCTCGACGTCGGCGAGCGCCGCGCGGTAGGCGGGGATCTCGCCGGCGCTCCGCCGCGCGAGCGCCGCGTCGTACGCGGCCGACGCGGGCCCGGGGTCGTGCGCATACGTCACGATGTCGGCCACGACGACCACGCCGTCGTCCTCGACGCGCGCCGCGACGAGCGCCTGCGCGATGCGCGCGCCCAGATCGCCGAACGCGTCGATGCCGCTCGTCGACTTCTCGTCGAGCAGCGAGACGAGCGACTTGAACGCGGCGCCCGCGCCGACGTCGGGACCGATCCACGGGCTCCGCGTGAAGAGCACCGCCGCCTGCGGGCGCGCCAGCTCACGCGCGGCGTCGGTCCCGGGCGGCGGCAGCGCCTCGACGTGCACGGCGGCGTGCGCGTCGGTCGGCGTCGCGTCGCCCACCGTGAACACGACGCGCGGCCCGTCGACGCTCGCGGCGAGGGGCAGCGGGCTCATCGACACGGGCAAGAGCAGCATGTGCGGATCGAAGCGCGCCGAGCAGCCGTGCGGCGTCACGGTGATGTCGCGCAGCGCGTACGAGCGCTTCGACCCGCCCTGCTCGGCGCACACCTTCTTCACGTACGCCTCGACGCGCTCGGGCGTGCGGACGGGCGCGACGCCGTAGAGCCCGGCGAGGCCGTGACCGGACGTCGTCATGTCGATCTCGCCGGTGAGCCGCTCGACGAGCTCGGAGCGCGTCTCGGTCTCCATCTCGTGGTCGTCGTCGAACGCGTGCAGCGGATCGATCGCGAGGTGCACGGCCGACGGCGCGTTCGAGGCGGCGACGCGGTAGGCGGGCGGCGGCGCGGTGCCGCGGAACGCGTACGCGAGCGGCGTGAGCTCGTCGGCGACGACGTGGACGCGCGCGGACGCGCCGTCGACCCGGAGGCGGATCGAGCCCGCGACGCCCGTCACGCGGCCGAGCGGGCGCGCGCCCTCGGCGAGCTTCGCGACGTCGCGCTGGTGCACGTCGGCGTACGCCTCGACGTCGCCCCGGTCGTCGTCCGGGAGCTTCTTCCACGCGTCGACGAGGGGCGAGCCGTGGCGCACGCCGGCCGCGACGACGTCGCTCGCGCGCTTGGCGCACACGTAGCGCCTCGCGATCTCGGCGCAGCGATAGTCGCCCCACGGGAGCAGGTCGAAGTCGCGGCCGAGCTCGACCGCGGTGGTCGCCTCGAACGCGCGGCGGAACGCGGCGCGATCACGCACGGGCAGGACGAGCAGCGCGCCGCGCTCGCGATCGGTCCACGCGAAGATCGCCGCGCCCATCGACGGATCGAGGCCCGAGCGCGCCCAGCCCTCGGCGGTCGGCAGGGGCGTCACGCCGCGCTTCTTCGCGGCCTCGTCGATCTTCTTCCGGGCGGGCCCGTCGTCGAGCAGCGCGATCAGCGCGAGGAGCTTCGCGGGCGCGCCCTCGGCCAGGACGACGCCCGACGACGCGTCGTGCGGCGCGAGCTCCCAGAGCGACGCGACGTCGACGCGCGTCGGCGCGACGGGCGGAGGCCCCTCCCCGCACGCGGTCGCGACGACCACCAGACCTCCGACGAACGCCCCCCGCAGCATGCGCCCGATGGTACCGCGGACTCGCGCTCGCGCTCCCCTCGTCAGCACAATCGACGCGGCCCGCGGCCGTCACCCGCCCGCGACGGCTCGCGCGGCGGTGCGCGGCGCGGAGAGCACGTGGTACGCCTCGACGTCGAAGCGCCGCATGGCCAGGCGAAACTGGAACATGAACCCCGGCCACAGCGTCGTGTTCTTGCCGTCTTTCGTCCGATACCAGCTCTTGCAGCCGCCCGTCGCCCACACGGTCCGCTCGAGGCCCGCCTGGATGCGATCGTTGTAGCGGTTCTGCGCGCCGGGCTTCACGTCGACGGCGCGCGCGCCCTTGCCCCGCATCGCCGCGAGGGCGCCGAGCACGTACTCGATCTGCGACTCGATCATGAAGATCATCGAGCCGTGGCCGAGGCCCGTGTTCGGACCGACGACGAGGAACAGGTTCGGGAAGCCGGCGATGGTCGTGCCGCGGTACGCCTCGCCCCCGCGCGCCCATCGATCGGCGAGGAGCGCGCCGCCCGCGCCGCGGATCTCGAACGGCGAGAGGTGCTCCGCCGCCTCGAACCCGGTCGCGAGGATGAGCGCGTCCACCTCGTGCAGCGCCCCGTCCTTCGTTCGGACGCCGTTCGCCTCGACGCGCTCGATGGCGTCGGTCACGAGGCGCACGTGGTCGCGCTGGATCGCCGGATAGTAGTCGTCGGAGA
>DASYCF010001343.1:0-5533 GCA_036500365.1 Byssovorax sp. | reverse complement strand
CTCGCGGGGTGCTCCGGCAACGACGAGCCGGTGGGGGCGCCTTGCACGCCCGGTGAAGCGATGCCTTGCGCGTGCGCAGACGGCGCGTCGGGTCAGCAGGTGTGCGACGACTCGGGCGCTCGATACGGCGCGTGCATGTGCCTGCACGTCGCGACCACGGGCGCCGGGGGCGGCGCGTCGTCGTCGGCGACCGGCGGCGGCGGCGCATCCTCAGCGTCGTCGTCGACCACAGTGTCGTCGTCGACCACGGCGACCAGCGGCGGCGCGTCGTCGTCGACCACGGCGACGGGCGGCGGCGCCGCGTCGTCGACAGCGGCGATGGGCAGTGGCGGATCCACGGCGATGGGCGGCGGCGGGTCCTCGTCGACCACGGCGATGGGCGGCGGGGGCTTTGGCGGCGGCTTCGGTGGTATGAGCACGAACTCGAGCATGGGCGGCCTCGGCGGGATGTCGACCGGCGCCGGCGGCTGCGACCACATGGGCCCGCTCGCGTGCAACTCGGCGTCAAACCTCGGCTCCATCACCGGCGACGACGACTCGAGCCCGGGCCCGCTCATCGAGAACGGCGACACGTCGGCGTGGTTCTCCATCGACGTCACCGAGGATTCGGACTTCGCCAACTCGCTCTCGTACGCCGCGTCGCTCGCCTACCCGTCGGGCGTCGTCTTCCAGGTCTTCGCGTACGACAGCTCGTGCAATGCGGCGCCGATCTCGGGCACCACGACCACGCCGTCGCAGCTCTGCGAAACGTGGCCCGACAACTTCGGCACGACGGACGACCGCACGATCTACTTCGAGGTCCGTTACATCTCCGGCGGCGCGTGCGGCATGAGCGCCACGTGGACGCTGACGATCCTCGGTCACTCGGGCTCGAACTGCACTCAGGGCTGAGACGCCCGCTGGTCGTCGACCGCGGTGGTGGGAGCGGGACGTCGTCGTCGATGATAGCGATGGGCGGCAGGTCGAGCTTGGGCAGCGCAGGCGCCGGCGGCAGCCCCCCGTTCGTGGGGCGCATGTCTACGCCCGCAAGACTTCCTTTGGAGAGTTTGGTCGCGACCCCAACGCGGCTGAGGGGTACGGCATCCCCAACGCGCCAAATGGATCGTCGATTGTCTTTGGCGGTAACTTCATCGGATCGCTGGCGCTCGGACCCGGCTTGTTCCTGCAAGCAAACGGGAGGAGCGCGTTCCTCGCGAGTCTCAGGCCCTGATCACAGCATGACCCACAGGTCGTAGATCGCGTGCGTCCACACCGCGGGGGCGAAGCCGCGGAGCGCGAACACGGCGGTGAGCACGACGCCGCACACGGCGCGAAAAACGAACGCGCGAAGCTCGAACGCCTCCGCCATCGCGCCGACGTGGTGCCAGCCGGAGAACACCGCCGCTTCGACGAGACCCCAGGCGAGGATGACGAGCAGCGTCTTCAGGTTCTTGCCCATCATCGCCTTCAAGAAGACGACGCCGCCGCCGAAGATCACGACTCGAAACAGCACCTCTTCGTAGAAGCCGGCGCCGAGCGCCATCACCGCGTTGCCCGCCGTCGTCCCCACGTCGGCCGCGCCGAGGCTGAGCTCCCCGACGACGTACGAGCCGGCGGTGCGCATGATCAGCGCGTAGAGGCCGCCCTCGAGCGCGACGAGCAGGAAGCGCTTCTTGTCGAGCGCGTGCTTGCGGCCGAACGCGACGAGCACCACGACGATGGCAACGCCGAGCGCGATCGTGAGGCCGGTGTACCCGAGCGGGCTCTCTGCCGCGAACGCGGCCAGGCGACCGCTCACCGGATCGGCCGCGTTCCTCACGGGCAGGAACACGACGCCGAGGTGGTAGACGAGGAAGATCGGCAGCGTGAGCGCGAGGTCGGTGAGCGCGTCGCTGCGCCGCGCGAGCTCCTGCTTGGCGGCTTCGGCCATCGGGCGCGCTCAGCTGGCCGAGAGGCGCACGTGGTAGACGAACGCGATCACCTCGACGACCCAGAGGACGAGGTTCAGCACGAAGGGCACGTCGCGCAGCATCTCCTGCGTGGGCGACTCGGCCTTCGGCCGCCCCGCGACGAGCTGCAAGAATCGCGCGACGCCGAAGACCGTGTGGATGGTGGTCACCCAGAGCCAAGGCGTCTCGAAGAAGCGCTCCGTGTCCTTGTCGAGCGTGTACGCGAGGTAGTTCAGCACGGCGCCGACGCCGGTGACGGCGAGCGCGATCGTGAGCGCGCGCGGGCTGTACGCCTCGAGCGCGGCGCGCTGCTTCGCGGCGTTGAGGCCCGCGAGCTCGTGCCTGCGCTTGCCGAAGCCGAGGAACAGCGCGAGGAGCGCCGTGCACGCGATCATGTACCGAGAGATGGGCGTGTGCGTCGCGAAGCCGCCGGCGAGGACGCGCAGCACGAACATCCCCGCGATGCACCCGACGTCGACGTACGCGATCTTCTTCAGCCGGAACGAGTACGCGAGGTTCAGGACGTAGTAGCCGGCGGCGACGTAGAAGAACTCGCGCGGGCCGACGAACGCCGCGGCGAGGGCGCCGGCGGCGAGCACGATCGCCATCACCTTCGCGAACGGGAGCGGCACGCAGCCCGACGCGATCGGCCGCCGCCGCTTCACCGGGTGCACGCGGTCCGCCTCGACGTCGACGATGTCGTTCAGCGTGTAGACGGCGCCGGCGAGCATGCAGAAGACGGCGAACGCGAACGCGGCCTCCTTGATGAGCTCCTTGCTCGTGAGCTCCTTCGCGAACACGACGGGCGCGAGGACGAAGAGGTTCTTCACCCACTGGTGCGGCCGCAGCGTCTGGACGACGCCGCGCACGCGCCACAGGACCGAGCCGCTCGGCGACGCCGGCAGGATGGGGATCGCCTGGATGACGCTCGGGTCGCCCGAGCCGAGCGACGGCGGCGGGTCGGTGACGACGAGCGGCGCCGGTGCGTCCGACGGAGCGGGCGGCGCGGCCTCGTCGCCAGGCGCCGGCAGCGCCACGAGGTGGCCTCGGTTGGCCGGTTTGTGCGCCGCCACGACGCGCGGAGCATACATCTCGCCCTCGGCCCGGGCCAGAAACGGGAGGTGTCCGCGGTCCCGGCTCGGGCGGCGCGCGCGCATGCGTTCGAAACGCCCGGCGCGGAGGCCGAATTGCGACCCGCGCCAGCGGAGTCGCAGCAAATTGCTTCGGTTGCGCTATCTTGACGAGCTGGCCGCCCGGCGGCCGCCCGCGCCTCGGCCCATGCCCGAACTCGTCAGGACTCAAACGTGAAGGCGCAAGGCCCGACCGGCGTGATTGGAGAAGCGTGGTAGCCTCCTCGGGAATGACGTCGGCCGTCTCGATGTCGCGCGAAGCGTCGCCGACCCTGCAGAAGCTCCGAGCCGCGGTGGAGGGCGCGCTCGAGGGCAAGCCCGAGGCGGTCGAGCTCGCGCTGATCGCGCTCATCGCCCGCGGCCACGTGCTGGTCGAGGACGTGCCCGGCGTCGGCAAGACCACGCTCGCGAAGGCGCTCGCGCGCGCCGCCGGCGGCGAGTATCGGCGCGTCCAGTTCACGAGCGATCTGCTCCCGAGCGACGTGCTCGGCGTGAGCGTCTTCGACCAGCGGGCGTCGGAGTTCCAGTTCCGGCAAGGCCCGGTCTTCACGAACTTCCTCCTCGCCGACGAGATCAACCGCGCGAGCCCGCGCACGCAGTCCGCGCTCCTCGAGGCCATGAACGAGGGCCAGGTCTCGGTCGACGGCGTGACGACGCCGCTGCCCGATCCGTTCTTCGTCATCGCGACGCAGAACCCGCAGGACTTCGCGGGCACGTACCCGCTGCCGGAGTCCCAGCTCGATCGGTTCATGGTGCGGGTGAAGATCGGCTACCCGCCGCCGCAGGTCGAGATGCGGCTGCTGCTCCAGGGCGGCGACCCCGACCGCGCGGCGAAGGTGCCGCAGGTGCTCGATCCGGCGCAGCTCGTCGCGCTGCAGCGCGAGGTCGATCGCGTCGAGCTCGACGCCTCGCTCGCGACGTACCTCCAGCACGTGCTCGGCGCCACGCGGACGACGCCGCAGCTCTCGCTCGGCGCGTCGCCGCGCGCGGGGATGAACCTCGCGCGGGCGGCCCGCGGGCGCGCCGTGCTCCACGGCCGGAACTACTGCATCGCGGACGACATCCACGATCTGGCGGTCGCCGTGCTCGCGCACCGCGTGCGGCTCGCGGCGCACGCCGAGGGCTACGTGCCGAGCCGCGACGAGTGCGAGGCGGCCGTCCGCGACCTCGTCGCGCGCGTGCCCGTCCCGCTCTGACGGGAGCGCCGCGTGCCGCGCTCGAGCCCCGCGAACGGCGCCGACCGACCCGACGAAGACGGGCCGAAGCGGGGCGGGTCGAGCGGCGCCGAGCCGAAGAACGGCGCCCGGGTCGACGCGTCGAACGGCGCCGGGCCCGCGTCGCGCGGCGCGCCGAGCCTCCGCGGCCAGACGCTCGCGCCCAAGCTCGTCCTCGCGGACGTGCGGCTCCCCCCCGAGCCGCGACGGCAGGCGCTGTGGCTTCGGCGCCTGCTCCGCGCGCTGCGCCCGCCGCGCAAGCTGAAGTTCACGCGCGAGGGCAAGTACTACCTCGGCATCACGCTCGGCGTCGGCTTCGCCGCGATCAACACGGGCAACAACCTCCTCTACCTGCTGCTCGGCATGCTGCTGTCGCTCATCGTCGTCAGCGGCGTCATGAGCGATCTCTCGCTGCGCAACCTCACGGTCACGCGCCGGCTCCCCGTCCGCGCGCAGGTCGGCCGCGCGCACCTCGTGGAGATCGAGGTCTACAACCACAAGAAGCGCGTGCCCTCGTACGCGATCGAGGTGGAGGATCTGCGCGCCGGGCAGCCCGCCGACAAGCGCTGCTTCTTCCTCAAGATCAGCCCTGCCTCCGCGCAGGTCGCCGCCTACCGGCGCACGCCGGGCCGGCGCGGGCGCGACCGGCACACGGGCTTCCGCATCGCCACGCGCTTCCCGTTCGGCTTGTTCGAGAAGTCGCGCGAGGTCGAGGCGGAGGGCGAGCTCATCATCTACCCCGCCGTCGACCCGGTGACGCTCCCGCTCGAGGAGGCCGGCCGGCAGGTCGGCGGAGGCGCCGCCAACGGGCGCGGCAGCGGCGACGAGACGTTCGCGCTGCGGCCGATGCGCGAGGGCGACGATCCGCGCGACATTTACTGGCGCAAGAGCACGATGCGCGACCAGCACGTCCTGCGCGAGCGCGGCCGCGAGACGCGCCCGGATTGCCGGCTCGTCATCGACAACACGCGGCCCGCCAACGCCGACGACGCCTTCGCCCTCCACTTCGAAAAGCGCGTGCGTGACGTGGCGTCGCGGGCCGTCGCCCACATCAAGCGCGGCGACGGCGTGGTCGTGGCGACCCCGAGGGGTGAGCGCGTGCGCGGCGACAAAACGATGGGCTCGGACCCGATCCTGCGCTTCCTCGCCCTGCTCGAGCTGCCGCCCCCCGAGGGGCGCGGAGCGAAACCTCGTGAGAAAGAGGGGCGCGACGCGAAACCTCGTGAGAAAGAGGGGCGCGACGCGAAACCTCGTCGACCGC
>DASYCF010001342.1:0-3511 GCA_036500365.1 Byssovorax sp. | reverse complement strand
GGTCGAGCGCGCGCGCGTCGTCGAGGCCAAGGCGCGCCCCGCGTCCGCCGGCCCCGCCGTGACCGCCGTGAGCGAGCGCGGGCCCGCGCTCGCGGTCGTGAAGGTCGCGCCGGTGCCCGACCTCGAAGAGGACGACCCTGTCGCGCGGACGGTCATCCGCGCCAACGGCCGGGCCATCACGGTCGACGAGAAGCAGCGCTCGCTCGGCCCTGACCGCGATTTCGACCTCGCGATGACCCTCTTCAAGGACCACAAGACGGAGCGCGCGCTCGAGGCCTTCTCGACCTTCCTCACGCGCTACCCGGAGAGCCCGCACGCCGAGGCGATCACGTTCGCGCGCGCCGAGGCCTACGCCGGCAAGGGCGATCACCGCCGCGCGATCGAGCAGTTCGAGACCGTCGTGTCGAAGTGGCCCGGCGGCGCCAAGGCGCCCGACGCCCTCCTCCGCGAGGCGCAGAGCTATGCTTGGCTCGGCGACAAGAGCGACTCGGACGAGACGAAGAAGCGCCTCGCCTCGGCATACCCGGGGAGCGACGCCGCGAAGAAGCTCGGCGCGAAGACGGGAGCGAAGCCGTGAAGAAGCAGAACCTCGGGATCCCGCTCGCGGCGGCGCTCGCGCCCGCGCTGGTGCTCGCGGCGAGCGGCGCCCGCGCCGACGACGCGCCGGCCGCCCCGGTGGTGACGACCGCGCCCGCGCCCGGCGGCGATTCGAACGGCACGGCGCCGTCGGTCACCGTCGTCCAGATGCCCGCGGCGCCCGCGCAGACGCAGACCGTATACGGCCCGCTCCCGCCGCCCGGCTGGAACCCCGACGCTCACCTCGACTCGAGCGCGCGCACCGTGACGGACACGAACGGCTCGGGCGACGGCTTCGACTTCAAGGGCGGGCCCGCGGGGCCGACGAGCTTCCACGGCAACCCGAACGGCGCCTTCAACGGCGAGGGGAGCGGCGCGGGCTTCGTGCCCGAGCTGCACACGGTGCGCCGCGGCGACACGCTGTGGGAGATCTCGGGCAAGTACTACGCGAACCCCTACCAGTGGCCGCGCATCTGGGCGCAGAACCCGCAGATCCAGAACCCGCACTGGATCTACCCGGGCGACCGCGTGCGCCTGCGCGACGAGAGCATCAAGACCGGCGCGGCCGGCTTCCATCGGCGCGGCGCGTCCGTCCCGCCGCAGACCGTGTTCCTCCGCGATCAGGGCTGGATCGACAACCGCCGCGCCGAGGAGTGGGGCGAGGTGGTCGGCAGCCCGGACGACCAGATGATGCTGTCGGAGTCGAACGAGGTGTACCTCCAGCTGCGCGAGGGACATGACATCGCGATCGGCTCGCTCCTCACGATCTTCCGGCCGATCCGCCGCGTCGAGTCGTCGAACACGGCCGGAGAGCTCATCTCGATCCGCGGGACGGCGCGCGTCGACCGCTTCAACCCGAAGACGCACATGGTCCGCGCGAAGGTCATCGAGGCGCTCGACGTGATCGAGCGCGGCGCCCTCGTCGGCCCGGTGAACCGGCGCTTCGTCGTGGTCCCCCCGGTGCGGAGCGACGTCGACCTCGACGCGCGCATCCTCGCGGCGGTGTACCCGTATCACTTTTATGGTCAAAATCAGGTGATCTTCATCGACCGCGGCGAGAAGGACGGCGTGCGTGTCGGCATGCGGTTCTTCGCGGTGAGGCGCGGCGATCCTTGGATCGACAACCTCGACATCGCCGGCGAAGAGGCGACGAAGCGCCCGCGCGTCGAGGACGATCGCCCGTCGCGCTACGACCAGCTGCGCACGACGGTCGACGACGAGCTGCTCCCCGACGAGACCTACGCCGAGGTGCGCGTCGTCGGCGTGCGCGACCACACGGCCACGGTGCTCGTCACCGCGTCGAAGCACGAGATCGAGTCGAACGCGCGCCTCGTCGCCCGCAAGGGCCTCTAGAAGAAGAGCGCGTGCGTCGTCGGGTGCGCGCGGCGCTGCTTCTCGCCGATCGCCCAGACGCTGAAGCCGATCGTCGCGGCGACGACGAGCAGGCCGATCAGCGCCATGCCGACGGCGACGGCGATGATGACGCGGATGATGTTCGCGTTGAAGCGCTGCTTCGCCTGCGCGAGCTCGGCCTCGTGGCTCGCGACGAACGCGTCGACCGCGGGCTGACCTCCGCCGGCGAACGCCTCGGCGCGGTGGCGCTCGTACGCGGCGCGCAAGCGGCCTGCGAGCGCGAGCACGATCGAGGCGCCCTCGCGCAGATCGGCGGCCGTCATCGGCTCGCCCGGGAAGAGCAGGCCGTGGTCGCGCTGGCGCACGGGCACGAACCACGAGAGCTTCTCGCGCACGCTCGACAGGTACGTGGACGTCGCTGCTTGCGGGGTGCGCGCGTGCAACGCGCAGAGGAGCGCGCGGGTGGGCGGGTCGAGCAGCTCCCGCGCGAGCCCGGCCGACGTCGCCGTCACGTGGAGGATCGACGCGAACGCCGGGTCGCCGAGATCGACGTCGTCGCCCAGGGCGCCGAGGCGACGGCGCCCCGAGACGGCCACGCGGAAGGGGACGCCGGGCACGCGCACGAAGAGCTTCACGCCCTCGATCGACGAGCTGTGGTTCGAGTCGCCGTGCCGGTCGATCATCGCGTAGAGCGTCTGGCCGCCGAGCGTCACCTCGTAGACCCCGAGGTCGACCACGTTCGCGAGGTCGAAGAGCCACGCGTGCTGGGTCGCGTCCGGCGCGTGCACGGGGCCGACGGTGTCGAACGCGTCGTGGATCGCCTGCGCGACGCCGGCCGGGCGTTCGGTCTGAAGCAGCATGGCGCAGGAGAGTCTACGTCACGTCGCCGCGGCTCGCCTGCGGCCCGCGGAGCATCCACAAGAACACGGGACCGCCGACGAGCGCGGTCACGGCGCCCACCGGCGGCTCGGCGTGGAGCGCGCGGAACGAGAGGCGCGCGGCGAGGTCGCACACGACGAGCATCGCCGCGCCGCCGAGGAACGACGCGGGCAGGAGCGCGCGGTGATCGGGCCCGACGAAGCGCCGCAGCGCGTGCGGCACGACGAGCCCGACGAAGCCGATGAGCCCCGTGACGCTGACGATCGCGCCGACGACGCACGAGCAGGCGAGGAACGCGCGGCGCTCGAGCGCGCCCACGTCGACGCCGAGCGCCGCGGCGGGCTCGTCGCCGAGCGCGAGCAGGTTGAGCCGACCGGCGTCCGACAGCAGCACGACGGACCCGGCGCCGACGTACAGCGCGACGAAGGCGAGGGCCGGTGTGGTCGGCAGATCGACGAAGCCGGTGAGCCAACGAAGGAGCGCCTGCGCGCGCGAGGGCGGGACGAGCGTCTTCGACAGCGTGATGAGCGCCGACGCGATCGCGTTGACCATGACGCCTGCGAGCAGGATCGACGTGCCCGATGCGCCGCCCGCCGTGCGCCGCGCGATCGCGTACACGAGCCACGTCGCGGCGATCCCACCGACGAGCGCCGCCGCGGGGACGAGCGCCGCGCCGAGGAGCGTCGCGCCGCCGATGCCGAGC
>DASYCF010001341.1:0-6212 GCA_036500365.1 Byssovorax sp. | reverse complement strand
GACCCAGCCCGCCTTGCCGAGGCCGTAGCCGCACGGCTCGCAGAACGGGAGCTCGAGCGCCGCCGCGCCCGACTCGGGCAGCTTCACCGCGAAGCCGAAATCGCTCGCGTCGACGCCGAAGAAGACGAACACCTTCTTGGCGACCTTGGCGACGATCTCGCCCCACGGGTGATCCTCGTAGGCGTCGGGGAGCGCGAGGGCGTACGCGATCAGCGCCGCCTTCGCCGCGCTCTTCTTCTTCGTCGTCATGCGCCCAGGAGAGCACGAGCGCCGTCACGCGCCGAGATCGACGCGCGTCGAGACGGGAGCGCCGTCGGCCGGACCCGTCCACAGGCCGCCGCCGAACGTGCACACCCAGACGCGCGACGGATCCTGCAGGTCGAGCGCGACGCGCTGCGCCCATTTGAAGTCGAAGCCGTCGATGGGCGCGAACGACGCGCCGCCGTCGTCCGAGCGATGCACGCGCGACGAGAACCCGGCGAGGTAGGCGCGACCGGGGATGCGCGGGTCGATCGTGACGTCGAAGGCGAAGCGCTCGAGCGTGCGCGATCGCGTCCACGTGGCGCCGCCGTCGCGCGTGAAGAGGACGCCGCCGCCCTCGGGCGGGCCGTCGTCGTCGGCGTCGCGCGACCAGCACGCCACGATCACGTTGCGCGCGTCGTTCGGGTCGACGGCGACGCCGTTGGGCGCGGACACGTCGGCCGGGAGCGCGACGCGCTCGAAGCGCTCGCCAGGTCGCTCGGCGCGGTACAGCGCGCCCGCCTCGGGTGAGCCGGGGCGCGCGTCTTCGGTGCGCCGCACGAGCACGGCCCACAGCGCGCCGCGCGCGTCGTGCGCGAGCCGATAGACGAGCGGCTCGTCGGGCAGGCCGAGGCTCGCGTCCTCGAACGCGCGGCCGCCGCGCGAGATGAAGACGCCGCGCCCGAAGCACGCGACCGCCGCCGAGCCGCCGTGCGCCGCGAGCACGTGCGTCGCCGCGGCCGATGGGAGGCCCGTGACGGCGCGGAACGAGACGCCGCCGTCGCGGCTCTCGCAGACGCCGCCCTGGAACGACGCGACGCGGCTCGTGCGCCACATCTTCGGCCGCGGGAGATCGTGCGTGTCGCTCATCGCCGCGAGCACGCGCCCGCGCTCCTCGAGGTCGAACGCGATCGCGTACGTCGTGTTGACCCACGCGTCGGGCACGCCGTTCGTCGTCGCGCTGCGCCACGCGCCGCCGCCGTCGTCGCTCCGGAAGAGGCCCACGTCGCTGAGCCCGAGCAGGACGACGCGCGGGTCGCGCGGGTCGAACGCGATCGCGTGCGCGTTCGTCACGTCGAGGCCCGTCGTCGCGTAGCCGCCCGCCCAGGCGCGGCGCGTGTAGACCGCGCGAAAGACGCGGCCGCCGTCGCGCGTGCGGAGGACGCGCCCCATGTCCGTCGCGTAGACGCGCTGCGCGTCGCCGGGCGCGACGCCGAGCGCCACCGGGTTCTCGCCCCACGTCGCGCCGAAGCGCTCGCTGAGCCAGCCGTCGTCGACCGCCGGCGAAGGGGCGCGCGACTCGCGCCACACGTGCTGGAACGAGCGGCCCGCGTCGCGCGTGCGGGCGACCCCGCGCGCGCCGGCGGCCGAGCCGCCGAGATCGGAGAACGACGCGTAGGCGACCGACGGATCGCGATCGCTCGAGGCGACGGCGCGCACCTCGCACGCCGCGCCCTCGCCGACGTCCAGCGCGGTGAACGTCGCGCCCGCGTCGTTCGAGACGAGCGCGCCCTTCCCCTTCGCGCACGCGTACACGCGCGGCGACGCGCCAGCGGGGAACACGATCGCGGCGTCGTCGAGCTCGACCGCGCCCGCGTGCACCTTCGTCGCGCCCGGCTCGACGACGACCACGTGCGCGCCCGCCACCGCGACGACGCGCGCCGGGCCCTCGGGCGAGCGCGGGTCGACCGCCACGCGCGTGACGGCGGCCGGGCACACGGCGAGGAGCGTGATCGTCGCGCCGCCGTCGCTCGACGCGAAGAGGCCATGCTGCAGGCCGAGGCTCGCGCCGAGGACGAGCGACTCGTTCGCCCGCGGGTCGCACGCGAGCGCGGTCACGAGCATCGGACCGGGCGGCCCGTCGAGGGCGAGCTCCTCGTCCGCGTGATCGCCGCGCATGCGCACGCCGCGGACGCGCGCGGGATCGGGCTGCACGAGCTGCCACGTCGCGCCGGCGTCGCGCGAGCGGAAGAGCCCGATCGACGCTGCGTACAGCGTGTCGCGCGCGGCGTAGTCCCACGCGAACGCGCGGACGGGCGCGCGCAGGTTCGCGATGCGCCACGACACGCCGCCGTCGATCGAGACGTACGCGCCCGTCATGTCCGACGCGACGGCGACGCGCTCGGGATCCAGCGGGCTCACCGTCGGACAGAACGTCGCGCCGCCGCCGCCGGGGCCGAGCCGCGTCCACACACCGAACGGGAGCTCGGCCGCAGGCGCCCTCGGACGCGCGCGGCGCTCTTGCTCGTCGGTGCGCGGCGCGCTGCCGCAGGCCCCCGCGCCGAGCAGCCCGAGCGCCCCCGCGAGCATGCGGCGCCGCGCGGGCGACGATGGGTCGACGAACCGGCTCACCGCACGACAGCGTAGTGGACCCTGCCCTGCGGTTGGCGATTCGAGCCCCTCGCGGACAACACGATTGGCATGAGAGCGCGCGACGCGGGGAGTTTTCGAAGGAACACGCGTTGCTGGAGGCAGAACCATGCGTGTCCTCTCTCTCTTGGTGCTCGTCACCCTCTCCTCCATCGCATGCTCGGCCGAGGTGGCCGACTCGCCCGACGTCGCGCCGCCCGACGAATCACCGCAGGCGTGCGAAGCCAATCGCACCGTCACGCTCGCGGCGGCGAGCGCGAACGAGGCCCTCGGCGGCCAGTGCATCGGCGCGTCGGCGCAGATCGACGGCGACGGCGAGGCGATGTGCCACGTCCTCGCCGCGCGGAGCACGGGCGGCGCGTGCAGCTGCGCGCTTCCGGGGCGCACGGCGGTCACGCCGACCCAGCAGGCGAACGCCGACGCGCTGCGCGCGAGCACCGGCGCAGACTGCGTGTGCGAGATCCTCGAGCTCGCCGGCGCCGATCAGCAGCGCTGCCGCGACGACGAGGATCCGAGCGGCGTTGCCGGCGGCTTTTGCTACGTCGACGGCGCCATGAACCCGCCGATCGGTAACCCCGCGCTCGCGGCGGCGTGCTCGGCGAGCGACGGGCCGCACCTCGTTCGCCTCGTCGGCTCGGCGTCGTTCGCCGCGCCCGGCGCCTCGTCCGAGACCCTCGCCGTCCAGTGCGACGTCGCTTGCGACTGACGAGCGTCGCGAACAGGCGGCGACCGGCTACATGCCGTGACCCTTGCCGAGGATGAGCTTCACCTTCTCCTTCGCGTCGAACGACTCGACGTGCGGCGGGTGGTGGCAGGCGCTCACGCACCCGTCGGTGCTCGGCTTCGCGATGATCGCGTCCTTCTTCTTCGGGTCCTTCGCGTGGAGCGAGCCCGGGCCGTGGCACTCCTCGCACTGCACGTTCTGCAGCTTCTCGTTGTGCGTGACCGTCGAGCCGCCGGGCTTGCCGTAGCCGGTGACGTGGCAGCTCACGCAGTCGAGGTTGTAGGCCTTGTGCTGCTTCGCGAGCGTGCCGTACGCGCCCGCGTGCGGCGTCTTGTCCCAGACCTTGCGCGCGTCGTCGTGGCACTCGGTGCAGGCCTCGACGCCGATGTAACCCGCCTTGTCCTTCTCGACGGGAGGCGGCACGCGGTCGGCGAACGCGGTCTTGTTGTGCTCGTCGACGCGCTCGTAATACTTGAGCATGTCGGCCGCGATCTTCGGGTCTCGAGCGAGGTCCTGCTTGAGCTCGACGAGCGTGTAGCGGAAGAAGCTCCCGGCGGGCGCGGCCGGCGGCGCCTCGAGCTTCACCTTGTCGGCCTTGAGCTTCTCGAGGTCGGCCTTGCGCGCGGCGACGTCCTCGGGCTTCACGCCCTTGTCGTGGCTCCACGACTCGAGGCGCACCTCGAGCTCGTGGATGCGGCCCGACAGGCTCAAGAGCTCGTCGGCCTTCGACACGCCGCCCGCGTCGGCGAAGACGAGCGGCGCGCCGCCCTTGCCAGGGCGCGCGTAGAGGTCGACCTCGGCCACGGTCTGCAGGTGGTTCGACGTCTCGACGACGAGCGTCGTCCCCGCGAGGATGGGCGGCTTCGGCGCGTCGTTCGTGTCGCCCGCCTCGACCGGCTTGCCGACGGCGAGCACGTGGAGCTCGGGCACGAGGTCCGCGAGCCGCAGCGCCTCGCCGCGCGGGAGCGCCGCGAGGCCGACGAGCACGCGCGCCCCCTCGGCCTTCACGGCGGCGACGCCCCGCTTCATGGCCTCGGCCGCGGGCTCGGCCTTCACGCCGTCGGGGTAGCCGCCGTCGCGCCGCTTCGGATCGCTCACGCCGACGAGGCCGATCTTCAGCCCGCCGACCTCCTTCACGAGGGTCGCGACGGCGAGCTTGTCGGGGCTCGTCAGGTTGCCGGCGACGATCTTCGCCCCCGCCTCGGCCGCCATCTTCGCGAGATCGGCGGCGCCCGCGGCGAAGTCGTTCGCGCCGGGCGCCCAGGCGACGAGCCCGAGGTTCTTCGCCGCGTCGGCGATCGCGTCGGCCTTCCAGCGGTCCTGCGTCGCGTGATCGCCCTTGAGCTCGGGCTCCATGAAGAGCAGCGGGCCCGCGGCGACGACGAGGTGCGGCGTCGTGTCGGCCGCGACGATCGCGCCGAGGTGATCGACGCCGCCGAGCTGGCTCTTCGTGCAGCCACACGGCTCGAGCGCGCCGGCGACCGAGCTCACGAGGAAGAGGCGCGCCGTCGGCTTGTTCATGTCGACCTGCGGCGCGCTCTCCTCGGTCGACGCGGGCTTCTGGCAGCCGGCGCACGCGGACGCGCCGGCGGCGAACGCGACGGCCGCGACGAGCAGCGTCGTCGCGCCGAACCGCAGCTTGCCGGCGAGGAGCGGGGAAGCGGACCTCATCGCGGAGCGTCCTAGCACGGCGGCTTGATCTGCGCGGCCGCGAAGGCGTCTCATCTCCCCATGGTCGTCCCGTGCTCGCAGGTCGTCCCGGCGCGTCGTCCGTTCGGCGCCGCCGCTGTCCTCGTCGTCGCCGCCGCGCTCGTCGCGTGCGCGTCCGGCACTCCGCCCGTCGAGGGGCCTGCGTCGCCGACGCCGAGCGCGCCGCCGTCCGCGAGCGTCGCGGCGACGACGGCCGCAGCCTCCGCCACCGACGCCGAGCTCGCGTGGCTCGCGCGCGGACGGGGCTCCGTGATGCTCAAGGACGGGCGCGTGCTGCACGCGGGCGCGGGCGACGAGGGCAGCGCGAGCGATCGCGTCGACCTCTTCGACCCGAAGTCGCGCGCCTGGTCGCGCGGGGCGCCGCTCGCGGTCGCGCGCAAGCACCACGCGTCGACGGTGCTCGCCGACGGGCGCGTCCTCGTGTGCGGCGGCGAGGAGGTGTCCGTCGGTCCGAGCGGCATCTCGCACGCGGGCGCCGTCCTCGCCTCGTGCGAGCTCTACGATCCGACGACGAACAAGTGGTCCGGCGCGCCGCCCATGTCCGCCAAGCGCGCGCGCTTCACGCTGACCACCCTCGTCGACGGGCGCGCGCTCGCCGTCGGCGATCCGGGCGCGGAGCTCTTCGACGCGGCGAAGGCCAAATGGGAGCCAGCGCCCGCGCCGAGCGTCGCGTACGTCGCGCACACGGCGACGCTGCTCCCCGACGGGCGCGTCGTCGTCATCGGCGCGAACGTCGCCCCGCCGGTGAAGGCCGCGATCGACGTGTTCGATCCGAAGGCCGGCACGTGGACCGCCGAGGCGCCGCCGCAGATGGCGCTGACCGACCACAGCGCGACGCTCCTCGACGACGGCAGCGTGCTCGTCGTCGGCGGCGTCGTCGCGAGCGCGGCCGTGCAGAGCGGGCTCGCGTTCGCCGCCGTCTACGAGCCGAAGCGGCGTCGATGGGATCTCACCGGGCAGCCGCACGCGCCGCACTGGCGCCACGCGGCGCTCGCGCTCCCGAGCGGCGACGTGCTCGTCGCCGGGGGCGAGCACGAGGACGCAGAGCTCTACCATCGCGAGATCTGGATCGACCCGACGCCCGACCTCACGACGCGCCTCGATCAGCTCCGCATGCGCGACGCGCCGGCGGCCGGCGGGCCCGGCCGCTGAGCCGCGTCACGGCGTG
>DASYCF010001340.1:0-1943 GCA_036500365.1 Byssovorax sp. | reverse complement strand
GCGCCCCGTGCCGAGGCCGAGGGTCATGCCGTCGGCGACGCGCGTCATCGCCGCCGCCGCCACGCGCGCGAGGTCTTCCGGGTTCGGCTCCGTGCTCATGCGCGCGTCATCGGACATCGCGGCGCGCGGCGCAACCGCTCGGCGCTCAGTGCATGTGCGGCGCGCCGCCGCCGACCCCGGCGCTGGCCGACGCGCTCGCGCCGCCGCCGGCGCCGTTCTCGGTCATGCACGGCGCGGCGCACGTGCCGTAGAGGCACGCGCTGGCGGCCGCGAAGCTCGGGTTCGCGTCGCAGCCCGCCGTCTGCTGCTGCGCGATGCACCGCTCGCACGTGGAGTCGGTGATGCACGCCTCGAACGCCTGACAGCAGCCGTTCTGCTGGTCGCCGAGGCACGCGGCGCACGCAGGGTCGAGCGTCGTCACGCCGCTGTCGCAGACGGGCACCTCGCCCGCGGCGATCTCCATCGGGCACTGCTCGAGGCAGCTCGCGACGAGACACGTGGCGAGGTCGTTCGCCTGCTGGAAGCCGTGCGCGAAGCTCGCCGCGCACGTGGTCTGGCTCTGCCCGCCGGCGACGCACCGCTCGTAGACGCTGCACGCCGTCGTGATCGAGCTCGCGCACTGGAGGGACTCGGAGCAGCAGCTCGCCGCGGCGCACGCGTCACAGCGCGGGTCCCCGAAGGGAGCCTGGTTCGTGCACGTCGAGCCCGAGCCGGTCGACGGTCCGACGCCGACGACGGCCGCGCTCGACGACGGGCCGACGCCCGACGACGACGGGCCCACGCCCACGCTCGACGACGGGCCGACGCCCACCACGACCGAGGTCCCCGGACCCGTGCTCGCGCCCTCGGGGCCGAAGGTCGACGTCGAGCCCCCGGTCGTCTGCGCGGTCGACGCCCTGCCGGCGCCGCCGCTGCCGTCCGCGTCCACGTACACGTTGCCGCCGCACGCCGCCGCCAGCGCTGCCGCCGCGACGAGCGCCGCCACCCTCGCCGAATCCATGCCTCCGTTGTACCGCGCCGACGCCGACGCCTACAGATCGAAGACGTCGCGTCCGACGTCCACCCCTTCGGCCTCGTCGTCGGCGTCGTCGCCGGGCTCGACCTCGAAGCGCCGCTCGTCGCAGCCGTACGCCTTCGGCGCGAGCTCGATCACGGTGTGGAGCGGCACCTCGACGTCGACGCACGCGTACGCGGGGATGTCCATCAGGTAGGCGTAGAGCGCGCGGATCACCGCCTGGTGCGCGATGACGAGGAGCGGCCTCCGCTGCCGTTCCATCTCGATGATCACGGGCTCGAGGCGCTGGATGAGATCTTGGTACGACTCGCCGCGCGGGTAGCGGTAGTGGAACTTGTCGGCGGCGCGCGCGGCGAACTCCTGCGGCATGCGCTCGGCGATCTCTTCGTACGTCATGCCGTCGCACACGCCGGCGTCGATCTCGTCGAGGGCGCGGAGCGACGCGGCGCCCTCGAACGGCCGGCCGGTCTCGAGCGCCCGCGCGAGCGCGCTCGTCCAGACGGTGAACGGCGTGGCGCCCGCGCGCTCCTTCATGAACGCGGTGAGGGCGCGGGCGTAGGCGCGGCCGCGCGGCGAGAGCGCCGAGTCGCCGCCGATGAGGCCCTTCGCGTTGTGCTGGCTCTCGCCGTGGCGCGTGAGCCAGAGGGTGCGCGGCTCGACGTGCAGGTTGAGCAAGAACGACACGAGCCGGCTCGGCCAGTAGCCGTGGATGCGGTTCACGACGAGCTTCTGGCCGACGTCGATCACCTTGATGTAGCTCGCGCGCTCGTCGTCGATCGGCTCGTACGCGCGCTCGTAGTGGGCGATGCGCGCGCGAAAATCGGCGACGGCGAGGTCCGGGTTCATCCCCGCGTAGTCGGGCGAGGTGAGCTTGGTCTCGCGCACGTTCGCCTCGACCACGCGCGGGTCGTGGCAGATCGACTCGACG
>DASYCF010001339.1:0-4268 GCA_036500365.1 Byssovorax sp. | reverse complement strand
GCGAGCTCGGCGGGCGACGCCTCGGCGACGCGCGAGGTCGGCGGCTTCGCGGCGCGCAGCGTCCACGCGTCGCCGGTACGCGTGACCGGGACGAGCCCGGCCGCGAGCTCGAGCGTGACCTCGGCGCGCGCGCCGGCGATCACGTGTGCGGTGCCGAGCGTCGGGTGGCCGGCGAACGGCATCTCGATCGTCGGCGTGAAGATGCGCAGGCGCGCTGTCGCGCCCGGCGCCTCGGCGGGCAAGACGAACGTCGTCTCGGACAGGTTCATCTGCCGCGCCACCGCGCGCATGTCCGCCTCGCTCATGGCGCGCGCGTCTTCGAAGACCGCGAGCGGGTTGCCGCTCAGGCGATCGCCCGCGCGCGTGAACACGTTGAGGATGCGAAAGCGCCGCGTCGTCATGCGCCGACGTTGCCCGACGCGCGCGCCGGCGTCACTTGATCGGCGCGGAGGCCGACGCCTTCGGCGCGACGCCCGCGTCGGGCGCGCTCGGCGGCGGCGCGCCGAAGACGAGCCGCGTCGGCATCTCGACGACGCGCGCCGGCTCGACCTTCTCGCCGAGGAACGTGCGCCACTCCGCGACGTACCGCCCGCGCATCGGCCCGATGACGTACGGCTCGCCGCCCGGCGGCACGGCGACGACGGGCACGCCGTCGAGGAGCAAGTAGACGAGGTAGTCGGCGCGGTTCACTGCGATGAAGCCCTCGCCCGGCGCGCCCGGCGCCGTGACCGGCGGCAGGTTGAGCGGCCCGGAGCGGAACGCCGCGAGCTCGTCCTTCGTGAGGAAGATCCCGTCGCCGACCGGAGGCACACCGGTCGCCTGGAACGACGCCTGCGGAGGCGGGCACAAGACGTCGTTCGGCGCGAGGTCGGCGCGCTTCGTGACGCTCGTCACCTCGAGCGCGACGCCCCCGCCGTCGGCCCACGTGTAGCTCGCCCCGAGCGCGACCTCGCCCGGCTGGCACACGGGCGTGCGCGGATCGACCCCGGCGATCTCGACGAGCGCGCGGCAGAAGAGCGGGCCGCCCGCCTCCGCCTCGGGGATCTTCGCGAGCTCGATCTTGATCGCGCCGAGCGCGCTCGTGATCTCGACGCGCCGAAAGGCGAAGCCGAAGCGCTTGCCGTCGCCGGCAGGCTTCGCGACGCCCGGCGTGAGCGGCGTGACGTCGACGCGGCGCTCCCCGATGAGCGGCCGCAGCGCGCCCGGCGGCACGACGCGGTAGGCGACGGCGTTCGGCCAGACGAGCGCGCTCCCGACGCGATCGGCGCGCGCGCGGATCTCCGAGTACGTCGGCACGGGGAGCGCGCGCGACGTGAACACGATGCGCATGCGGCCGTTCTCGGTCAGGTCGATCTGCCACGTCAGCGCGGTGAGCTTCGCGGCGCGCGCGATCGCGTCCGCGACCACCTCGGGCGCCTTCGGCGGCGCCGGCACGTCGCGCCAGCGCCACGTGGCTTGCAGCGTCACACCCGCGAGATCCTGCGCCGCCGGCGTGTCGACCGGGAGCGGCTCGGCGGGCACCATCGGATCCGCCGCCGGCTGCGCGAGCGCGTCGTCCGCGCCGATGCCCGCGTCGGGATCCCGCGCGACCTGCGGCGTGCCCTGCGTCGCGAGCGGTGACGGCGGGATGCTCGCGCTCGCGCTCGCGGCGCCGACCACGACGACCTTCTCTTGCGGCGGAGGCGGCGGCGTCTCGCACGCGAGGCCGAACGCGGCGAGCGCCAGGGCGGCGACCGCGCGCGCGGCCACGCTCACGTCGTCGCCCCGAAGTCGTCGATGACCGCGGCGCGCGGATCGAGCGCGGGCGGGTCGGGTGCGTACTGCGTGTCGAGGAACACGGAGACGCAGTCGGGGTATGCGTCGAAGAACACGTTCACGTTCGCCGGCTCGTTGTCGAACGCGGCGACGACGCGGCCGAGCCGCGCGAGGGCGGGCGCCGCGGTGCGCTTGAAGTCCGCGTCGGGGATCTCGAACTTCGGCTTCACCACGAGCTCGGTGCCGATCTCGCCGATCGGAAAGCCGACGTCGCGCAGGCTCTTGAACGAGCCGATCGCCATGCCGGGAAGATCACGACCCGTGAGGTAGACGACGACGGCGCCTGCCTCGTGGCACGCGCGCACGAAGGCGATCGCGCCCGGGATCTCGACGTCGTGGCGCTGATACTCGTCGGTGAAGAAGCGCGCGCGCCAGAACGCGAGGCCCTCCTCGTGGAGGTCGGGATCGACCACACCGATGCGCGTGAGGTTGTCGACGAAGCCGTAGCCGATGTCGCCCGGCGCGGCGCGGGCACACGCGTCGGCGGCGTCGGGGCGGCGCGAGCGCCAGAGCGCGCCGAGCTCGTGCACGATGGCGACGGTGCGCGGCCGGTTGTCCATCAGCGTGCCGTCGAGATCGAACACGCAGACGGGCGCGGGGCCGCCGCTGCGGCGCAGGCCGCGGACGCGCTCGACGACGCGCGTCAGCAGGGCAGCTCGGTCGATCGGCGCGAGTCGTCGCGCGGTGAGGATGAGCGTCAAGGCTGAATTTCCAGATGTTTTCGAGCGACCGCGCCGCCGAGAACCGCCCTCTACCGCGACGTCGCGGGGGCGGCCGCCGAAAAGACGACGGGTCGATTTCTGATGCGCCGGGCCGTCAGGGAAAACCCCGGTGGAACAGGCGCCGTCCCACATGTGTGGGATTATCCTACAGTTGTTTGGCCGCGCTTCGACGCCTTCTTTAGCATTCGACTTGTTTTCGGGGGCGGAGGGCGCGGCGACGCAGCGAGCGGCGGCGCGCCACCACGATCCGCGGGCCGGCCTCGCCGGCGACAGGAGCTCCATGCGCAACGCGTACGTCTCGGTCCTCGCGCTCGTCATTCCCCTCGCGGCGACCGGCTGCGACAAGTCGCCGCGCGACCGGCTGCAGGGTCGATGGCTCGGCGAGAGCATCGAGAACCTGCCCGTCGATCAGCTCACCCGCGCGACGGGCTGGGTGAAGGGCACGGCGATCGAGTTCAGCGGCAACAAGGTCACCGTGACGATCCCCGCGGAGACGCCGCGCACGGGCACGTTCAAGGTCACGAAGGCCGAGGGCGATCGCATCGTCGTGAGCTTCTTCCGCGACGAGGGCGGCCGCGACGACGCCGAGATGCGCCTCGTCCCCGGCGATCAGGCCCTGCGCTGGGTCGTCGGCCAGGGCCGCGAGGTCGTCATGCTCCGCGCGAAGAACTGAGCTTCAGTCCCGCGACGGACCGCCCGCGCGCCCATCGTCGTGGTCGTGGTCGTGGTCGCGATGGTGGTGAGCGTGCGCGTGCGCGCGACCGGGCAGCGCGACCTTCGCCACGATGCCGACGGCGAGGAGCGCGGCGCCGGCGATGCGAAGGTTCGTCGCGAGCCCGCCTGACCACGCCCCCGCCTCGAGGCCGACGAGCGCGACGCCGACGCCGACGCACGACGCGATCCCGTCGCGGAGCCGCTGACCGAGGCCGGCAGGCGCGCGGTCGAAGACGTCGTGCCCGAGCGCGTGGAGGAGCAGCCCGGCCGCGGCCGCGAGGATCCACGGCTGCATCGCGGCGAGGCGGGCGCGATCGACGAGCGAGCCCGCCCCGGCGCCGAGCGCGGTCGCGAGGGCGATGCCGGCGAGCGCGAACCACACGGCGCCGCCGCCCGCGCCGCGCGCGCGCCGCACCTCGTTGACGCGCACGGCGACGACCATCGCGAGCGGCACCGTGTGCGCAGCGATCGCGAGGACGATCGCGATCGACAGCGCGCCCGTGCGGGCGAGCGACGCCAGCGCGGCGCCCTCGCTCGCTTGATGGACGACGACCGCCGCGTAGCCCATCGCGAGCGCAGCGGCGGGCGCGTCGTGCGTGGAGTCGTGGCCGCGATGAAACGCGCGCTCGAGCAGCGCGGGGACGAGCGCGCCCGCGGCCGCCGCGAGCAGCGTCGCGAAGCCGGCGCCCTCGATCGCCTCGGGGAGCAGGTGCACGAGCGCGATCGACGACGCGGCGACGATGGCGAACGTGCGGAGGACGGGCATCGCCCGCCCGCCGAGGCCGCCGCTGAACGCGGCGAGGCCGCCGATCACGACCGCGAGCGCGAGCACGGCGACGGCGAGCGCGGGCGACACGGCGCGCGTGTCTATCACGCGTCCCCCCTCCACGCTCGACCGCGACGCGTCGTCCGCGACTTCTCCTGGCCGTTCGTCAGCGGTCGGCGAGCGCCTCGACCACGACCTCGCACGTCCGGTCGCCGCGGAGCGGGCTCTTCGTCTCCTCGACGTGGTAGCGC
>DASYCF010001338.1:0-3622 GCA_036500365.1 Byssovorax sp. | reverse complement strand
TCGCGTTCCGCGCCGAGATGAAGCGCGTCCCGCGATCGCGGCGCCGCGCGGAGGTCGGGCGCACGCTCGATCTCGCGCGCGTCGCGGACGTGGCCGAGGTCGTCGTCGGTCACCTGTCGAAGGGCTACCGGCAGCGCGTCGCGCTCGCCGACGCCTTGCTCGGATCGCCGCCGCTGCTCGTGCTCGACGAGCCGACGGCAGGCCTCGACCCGAACCAGATCCGCGACGTGCGCGCCCTCGTGAAGGGCCTCGCCGGCGAGCAGACCGTCGTCCTCTCGACCCACATCCTGCCGGAGGTCGAGGCGACGTGCACGCGCGCGCTCGTCATCGCGAAGGGCAAGCTCGTCGCCGAGGGTTCCATCGAGTCGCTGCGGTCGAGCGCGAAATCGGCGGGCGCGCGCGTCGTCGTGCGCGGCGACGCGGCCCTCGCCGAGGCGACCGCGAGGAAGACCGGCGGCGTGAGGTCCGTCACCGTCGAGCTCCGCGCCGACGACGTGTGCGAGCTCTCGGTCGCGCTGAAGACCCGCGCGAAGTCGAACGCGATCGAGGCGCTCGTCGCGGCGCTCGTGCGCGCGGGCCTCGGCGTGCGCGAGGTCGCGCCGCGCGTCGCCTCGCTCGAGCAGGTCTTCTCCGAGCTCACCGTCGCCGCCGGCGCGCCCGCCGCGCCGAGCGACGACGACGCGGCGCCGTCGTCGGCCGAGGAGCCCGAGCCGTGAGGGGCTTCTGGCCGATCTTCAAGCGCGAGCTGTTCGCGATGTTCGTGACGCCGCTCGCGTGGGTGCTCTTCACCACGTTCTTGCTCGTGCAGGGCATCCACATCGTGCTCCTGCTCTCGCAGTCCGTGAGCCAAGTCGACGCGGGCGGCGGCCCGCTCCAGGCGTTCTTCGGCGGCACCATCCTCTTCTACCTCGTCCTGCTCATCGTCACGCCGCTGCTCACGATGCGCCTCTTCGCCGAGGAGCGCCGCTCGGGCACGATCGAGACGCTGCTCACCGCGCCGGTCGACGCGGCCGGCGTCGTGCTCGGCAAGTACGCGGCCGCGTTCGTCACGTACGCGATCATGTGGGTGCCGACGCTGCTCTACGTCGTGCGCCTCTCGCAGTTCTCCGACATCGACCCGCGCGTCGTCGCCACGAGCTACGCGGGCGTGCTCGCCGTCGGCGCCGGCTACCTCGCCATCGGCACCATGACGAGCGCGATGACGACGAGCCAGGTCACCGCCGCCGTTCTGTCGTCGACCGCCGTCGTCGGCCTGTTCATGCTCGGCATCGGCGGCGAGTTCGTGTTCGACACGGGCACGCTGCACGACGTCTGCTCGTACATGTCCGTCTGGGCGCAGCTCGCCGACTTCTCGCAAGGCGTCGTCGACCTGCGGCGCATCGCGTTCGACGTCGGCGTCACGGCCGTGCCGCTGTTCGTCACGGTGCGCGCCGTCGAGTCGTGGGGGTGGGGTTGAGCGCGCGCGGCGGCACCGCCTGGTCGACGAAGCTCTCCACGAGCGTCGGCATCGTCGCGGCGTGCGTGCTCGCCGTGCTCGTCAACGTGCTCGTCGCGCGCCACTACGAGCGCTGGGACCTCACGAAGGGCGGCCTCTACACGCTCAGCGAGCCCACGATCGAGACGCTGCACGCGCTCGAGGAGCCGGTGAAGGTGCTCGTGCTCCTCCCCACGCGCGAGCCGCTCGGCCTCTCCGTCTCGCACTTGCTCGACGCGTACCGCGCGGAGTCGAGCCGCGTCTCGGTCGAGTTCACCGACCCCGATCGACACCCGGCCGAGTTCATCGCCACGCAGCAGCGCTTCGGCGTGGTCGCCGGCAAGACCGAGGACGGGCGCATCGTCACCGACGCCGCGATCATCGTCGTGCGGGGCGACCGGCACCACTTCATCACCGCCCAGGATCTCATCGAGGTCGACGACGACGAGGATCTGCGCGCGCGGCCGAAGCTCGAGCTCGCGCTGACGAGCGCCATCCGCGCGGTCACGGCGAAGGATCAACCCGTCGCCTGCTTCACCACCGGGCACGGCGAGGCGCGGAGCGACGCGAGCGGCGCGAGCGGCGGCGCCGCGCTGAAGGACAGGCTCACCAAGAACAACTTCGCCGTGCGCGTCGTCGGCTCGGTGAAGGGCGACGCGGTCGACGCCGCGTCGACGTCGCTCGACGGCTGCGCGCTGCTCATCGTCGGCGGGCCCGAGGAGCGCGTCCCGAACGAGGACGTCGCGCGCTACGAGGCGTTCGTCGAGAAGGGCGGCAGCGCGCTGATCGCCGTCGGCCCGCAGCCCGACGCCGATCACGAGCGCTATCTGAAGCTCGGCCTCGACGACCTGCTCGCCGTCGCGGGCGTGTCGATCGACGACGACTTCGTCTTCGAGCTCGACCCGTCGATGCGCTCGACGCGCGGATACGGCGAGACGTTCAGCCCGCGCCCGCTCACGCACGCCGTCACCGCCGGGCTCGTCAAGGCCAAGGACAAGGCGCCGCCGGTCGTGCTCACGATCGCGAGCTCGCTGCAGAAGACGGGCGCCGGCGCCGGCGCCCCCGTGCCGCTCCTCCAGACGAGCGACGACGCGTTCGGCATGGTCGACTTCTTCGCGTGGGCGAAGGACACGCCCGCGCCCGCCGCCGGGCCGAAGGACAAGAAGGGCCCGCTCGTCGTCGCGTTCGCCACCGAGCTGCCGAGGCCCACGGGCTCGGCGGCGACGCACGGCCCGCGCGTCGTCGTCATCGGCTCGACGAGCGCCGTGATGAGCGCGAACTGGCAGAGCGACGAGCTCCGCGGCACGGCGATCTTCGTCGACAGCGCCGTCGCCTGGCTCACCGCGCGGCCCGCGCTCGTCGACCTGCCCAAGAAGCCGTCGTTCTCCGCCGAGCTCCACGTGAGCGACGAGCAGTTCGGCGCGTTCACGCGGCAGGTGCTCATCTACCTGCCGCTCACGATCGTGCTCGCGGGCATCGCCGTGCAGCTCCGGCGCCGCGACGGAAAGCGCGGAGCACCGGCGCGCGCGCCGACGAAGCCCGCGTCCGACGACGACGAGCCGAAGCCGGGCGCGGCATGATCCGGTTCGTCCGCCGGCACGCGACCACGATCGTGCTCACGCTCGCGGCGCTCGCGGCGCTCGTCGTCGTGCTCCTCGTCGATCGCGGCAGCGTCTCGACGAACGAGGCGTTCATGCGCAAGAAGAACCTCTTCGACGCGTGGCGCGCCGACGACGTGACCGCCGTCACGCTGCGCGCGCGCGGTCATGTCGCGAGGCTCGCGCGCGGCGCCGTGAACGTCGCCGGTCAGCGCCCGTGGGACGTCGAGATCGACGGCGCGCGTCACCCGGCCGAGGAGCAGGTCGTCGATCAGCTGCTCGGCGCGCTCGAGTTCGCGCAGGCGGTCCGACGCGTCGCGCCCGGCGCGGTCGATCGCGCCGAGATGGGCCTCGACGCGCCTGTCGAGACCGTCGACGTCGAGATGCCGCCGCTCGGCTACGAGCTCTCGCTCGGCGGCCCCGCCGCCTCACCGCTGGGCGGTCGCTACGCCGAGGTGAAGGGCAAGGGCGTCTTCGTCGTGCCCGGCGCCCTCGCCAGCGCGCTCGACGTGCCGCCCGATCAGCTGCGATCGCGCCAGTTCGTCCCATA
>DASYCF010001337.1:0-11618 GCA_036500365.1 Byssovorax sp. | reverse complement strand
GCGACGCCGCGCGCGACGGGCTCGTCGACGATCGCTCCGTCGGCGAGCATCGAGCGAGATCGCGCGAGCGCCGTCACGCACGACGCCGTGCACTCGACGTACGAGCTCTCGGTCATCGAGTCGCCGAACATCTCCGCTGGGTTCAGCCACTCGAGCGAGAAGGGCACGCGCCGCGGCTCGTAGCTGCCGAACCCGCCGTCGGCGCTCTGCGAGCCGAGGATGAAGCGGACGGCGCGCTCGACCGACTCGCGCGGCGGGGGCGCCTGCGGCGAGGCGAGGCGCGCGAGCGTCGCCTCCGCCGTGCAGTCGCTCACGGGCCAGCCGTGCCACACGCCGGCGAAGCAGTAGCCGCCGATCGGATCGACGCGATCGAACGCGGGCGCCTCGGCGTTCGACGTCGCGATCTGCTGCGTCGCGAGGAACGCGTCGGCGCGGCGACGCGCCCGGTCGCACGCGCCGTCGTCCTGCCTGTCGCGCGCGGCGACGAGCGGCGCGGCGACGGCGAGGGCCTGCGCCGCGAACGACGTGTCCCACGTGCTCGAGCGCGCGCCCGTCACGCGGGTGCCGTCCTCGTCGTCCTCCCAACACCAGCCGTCCATGCGGGCCCAGGCCGTCTTCGCGTCGACGTCGCGCGGGTCGGCCGCGTGCAGCGCGAGGATGTTGAGGAGGCCGCTCACCGGCGAGATGCTCGTGTGGTTCGTCGTGCGGAGCTCCCAGCGGATGCGCTCGCGCATCGCCGCGAGCGCCTTCTCGCGCCGGCTCGACCGCGCGCTCACGCCCTCGAGCAGCGTGAGCAGCCGGTACGACGCGCGGAGCGGAGCGCTGTGCGGCGCGTACAAATCCGCGTCGCGGAGGTCGGTGCGCGCGGCCGCGAAGTCGACGCCCTCGAACCCGTTCGGGTAGAGCTCGAGGCGCAGCGCGTCCGTGAGCGCCGTGCGCGGCGCGGTCACGCGCGCGCCGTAGAGCGTCGCCATCCCGAGGTAGATGAGCCGCGTGTGGCAGTAGTAGCGCGACGGGTGAATCGGCAGCGCGCGCGGCAGCGACCAGATCTCGGGCGCGACCGGGTTCACGCCCTCCCAGCCGTAGAGGTTCAGCATCGCGAGCCAGAACTTGCCCCAGCTCGGCACGCGCGCGGCGCCGCCCTCGTCGCGGATGAACGCGCCCGCGCGCGCGAGCAGCGGATCGCTCGCCGCGACCCCGAGCACGCGCGCCGCGACGTAGACGAGCGTCGTCACGAAGAGGCTCGGCTCGCTCCACTCGGAGAGGCCCCACGTGCCCGACGCGTGCCGCACGCGCGAAAAATGAAGCAGGATGCGCCGCCTGCGGGTCGCGTCGAGCTCGGTCTGCATCACGTGGCTCGCGAGCACCATCTGCGCCGCGAGCATCGCGCTCCACACGACCTCGCCCTCCCACGAGCCGTCGGCCGCCTGCAGCGCGACGAGCGCGCGGACGCCGCGGTCGAGCGCGCGCGCCGTGATCGGCTCGGCCTCACCCTTGTCGGCGCGCGGGAGCGCGGCCACGTCGGCGCGCGACGTCGACGCGCGCAGCGCCGCGCCGTAGCGATCCTCCGCCTCGCCCTGCTGCACGCCGCGGTTCGACGACGGCGTCGCCGCGCCGAGCAAGAGCGCGCCGCGCAAGAGCCAGCGGCTCCTGTGCGCGAGGTCGCGCGCGACGTCGCCGACGTGCTGCCAGTCGCCGGTGTCGGCGCCGTGCCGCACGAGCCGCTTGCCCGCACGGAACACGGCTTTGTAGAAGCTCGAGCCGAACGCGAGCGGGTTCGTCTCCTGGCAGCCGAGGTAGCGCATCGTGCGCGCGCGCTCGTCGGCGTCGGCGCGCCAGAGGTCGTAGATCGCTCGGCGGATCTCGGTCGTCTCGTCGCTCGTGTCGGCGAACACCTCGTAGAGCGCGACGGCGAGGAGCTCGGGCACGCGGCTCTTCCAGATGCGCTCGCGCTTGTAGCTCGCGAAGCTCTTCGCGTCGGCGAGCGCGACCGCGTCCTGGAAGCTCATCGTCATGCCGACCGCGGTCAGCGGGTGATGGTGTCCCACCGCGTCGCCGACGAGCGCGAGGCCCTCGCGGCCGAACTCGATGCGCGGGCGGATCTTGTTCGTCGCCCACTGGACCTCGCCCGCGGCGAGCGCGCGTCGGAGGGCGGGGCGGAGCGACTCGGGGATCGCCGGCGCGTACGCCTCGAGCAGCACGAGCTCCATGTCGCGCCGCGCGCGGAGGGCGAGCGGCACGTCCATGAGCAGGCGCACCCGCGTCGCGTCGATGCGGTAAGCGAGCACGGGCCCGAGCGCGCCGAGGCACACGTGGCCGTAGCCCTCGAACGGCAGCGTCGCGTCGTGGAGGACGAGGCCCGCCATGCGCGAGTACGTGCGCGCCGTGCGATCGACGCCGAGCGCCGCGTGCGCGATCGACGTCCTGCCCGCGGCGCCGACGACGAGATCGACCGAGACCTCGTGCGTGCGCCCCGCCTCGACCTGGTAGACGACCCGGTGATCGCCGATCTCGACGGCGCGCGCGTAGGGGATGTAGTCGATCGCGCCGTTGCCGTCGCAGTGCGCGCGCAGCGTCTCGACGAACGCGGCGTGCTCGAAGCTCTGACCGAAGCTCCCCGACGTATACGGCAGCACGATGGGGCGCGAGCCGTCGTCGGGCAAGACGACGAAGCCGCGGCCACCGGAGAACGGCGCGCTCGGGCGCAGATCGACGCCGAGGCCGCGCAGGATGTCGACCGCGGGGGGGTGGATCCACTCGCCGGCGAGCCGGGCGCTCGCCTTCGGGTTCGCCTCGAGGAGCAGCACGCGCGCGCCCCGCTGCGCGAACGCGAGCGCCGCCGCGCACCCCGCGGGGCCTGCGCCCGCGATGGCGACCTCGTACTTGACCGAGCGACGCGAGGTCGGGGTCTGGGGCCGCTCTCGGCCCCACGGGAACTTGCGCGCGCTCCTCGTCGTCATGCTTCGCCTCGTCACATCGCCGCGAGCACCCGGGCCGCGGCGGACTGCACGATCGGCTGCTCACCGATCTTCACGAGCCAGTCGAGCGCGGGCGTCTGCACGAGCGTGCGGAAGACGCCGCCGCCGAGGAACGACGCCGTGAACGCCTTGCGCACGCTCGCCTCGTACGCGGCGAACGCCTCGATCTCGGGCTTCCCGCCCACGATCATGTCGCGCAGCGCCTCGGCCGCGAGCATGCCGCTCTTCATGCCTTGATAGATGCCCTCAGCCGTGGCCGGGTGCGTGAGGAGGCCGCTCTCGCCCGCGACGAGCCGGCCGGGCGAGCTCAGCCCCTCGATGCGGTACGAGTACGCGATGGGGTGACCCTTCCACGCGCCGACCTGCCTCGCCCTCGCGAGCCGCTCGCCGTAGTACTTGTCGAGGAAGCGCTGGAACACGTCGCGCGCGTTGCGCTTGAGCGAGTCCGGCGAGGTCGGGGTCTGGGGCCGCGCGCGGCCCCATCGGTGCGGCGCGCCGTCTTCGTACGTGATGCCGATGTTCACGCGCGTCGGGCTCTCGGGGAACAGCCAGCCGTAATAAGGCGCCAGGTCCTTGTCGAAGATCATCTCGAGGTGACCTTCGCGGAACGGCACGTCGTCCCACCAGCCCATGATCGCCTGGATGAGCTTGCGCGGCCGGCGGACGGAGCGCGTCAGCCCGAAGGGCAGACCGCGGGCACGTATATCGGGGACGAGCTGGCAGTGCGTTCCACCGGCGATGATCGTGACGCGCCCGCGGAGCTCGCGGCCGTCCTTCGCGGCGACGCCGACGACGCGGCCGTTCGACTCGATGACGCGCTCTGCGGACACGTGCGGCACGAAGCGCACGCCGTTCGCGAGCGCGCGCTTCAAGATGAGGTGGTCGAGCACGCGCCGCTGGCAGACGACGGCCTCGACTGCGTCGCCCGCCGACTGCCACGAGTCGTGGCCGCTCGGCGTGACGAGGCGGATGCCCGTGATCTTGTACGCGTGCGGCGCGACGTCGGCCCAGACGCCGAGCTCGCGCAGCACGCCGATGCCGCGGGGCGAGATGCCGCTCCCGCACGTCTTGTCGCGCGGGAAGTCGTGCTTGTCGACGAGCAGCACGTCGTTCACGCCGAGCTGGCCGAGGTGCGCCGCCGCGGCCGTGCCCGCCGGCCCCGCGCCGACGATCAGCACCTCGGCCTCGAGGTGCTCGCTGGCCGTGGTCACGACGCTTCCGCGCCGTGCTCACCGCGCCGCGCGAGGCTCGCCGCGTCGACCAGGGCGCCCTTCTCGCGCCGCGCGAGGTGCTCCTCCCACTTGCGGATCGTGAGCGCCTGGAACGCATGCACCGCCGGCGAGAGCTCGGCGATCGGCGCGCCCCAGTGCTTCTCCCAGCCCTCCTGCTCGGCCTCGACGGCGACGCCGTCTTGCGCGAGCAGCGGCCGGATGAGGACGCGGTTCGACGCGACCAACATCGGCTCCATCACGCGCCGCGGGATGTGCACCGGCAAGAGCGGGACCTTGAACTCCTTGAAGTAGAACAAGAAGAACGTGCGCGTCGTCCGCTCGTCGATCGGCAGGACGAACAGCCAGTGCTTGATCTGATCGTCGGTGTTCGACCACTGATAGGGGTAGTCGTAACAGAGCTTCATCGAGTTCGTGTCGACGCGCCTGCGATCGATGAAGAGCCCCGAGATCTTCCCGTAGCCGACCTTCGTCGCGTACGAGAGGTTCACCTTGTCGCCCACCGTCTCGAGGCTCGTGAGCTTCGCGTCGTTCGAGAACGGCTGGTACTTGCGGTGCAAGAACGCGTGCGTGAAGTCGCTCACGTTGTCGATGATCATCGAGTGGTGCGCGCGCCACGTGAAGTCGACGGGCACGCACGCCCACGCGCCCGGCCCCTCGAGCTCGGGGATCTCGGGCATCGGCACCGACTGCGCCTGATCTCGATCGCCGAAGAAGATCCACACGAGCCCATAGCGGACGCGCACGGCGAAGCTCCTCAGCTTGCAGTTCGGGAGCTTGTGGCCGAAGAGATCGTGCGGCACCTCGGCGAGGCGGCCCTGGCCGTCGTATTTCCAGCCGTGATAGCTGCACACGAGCCTCGCGCCCTCGACCACGCCGCCGGAGAGCTTGAGCTGCCGGTGCGCGCAGCGATCCTCGACCGCGTGCAGCACGCCGCGATCGTCGCGGTAGAGCGCGACCTCGATGTCCCAGAACTTCACGGGGACGACCTCCCCCTTCGGGATGGCCTTGTCGTACTCGACCGCGTACCAGTAGCTCGGGTCGAGGCCCGCGGAGCGCACCTTCTGGCGCTTGTTCTTCGCGTCCTCGAACGCGGGCGGCGGGGGGTGCTTCATGCGGCGGCTTCCTTCGCGTTGGGCTTGTTCTTCTCGGCGGGGGCGGCCGCGCCGCCCTGGGCGCGGAGCGAGGGGCTCTGCGGGACGAGCCCGCGCCGCGCGAAATGGTCGTACGCCTCGTGGATGGCCGCGCGGATCGACGTCGGCTCGTAGCCGAGCTCGCTCTTCGCCTTCGTGATGTCGGCGCGGCGCTGCTGGCGGAGGATGCGCACGGCGCCCGGCGTGAAGCGCTGCGGCGTGTCGGGGAAGAAGTTCGACAGCACGAACGAGCTCACCTCGGCGAGGCCGGCCATGAGCGGCCCGGGCAAGCGGAGCCTCGGCCGCGGGCGGCCGCTCGCCTCCTCGAAGATGTCCATGAGGTCGTCGACGGTCGCGAACTCGGTCGAGAAGATGTACTTCTGCCCGGCTCGGCCGCGGTTCATCGCGAGCAGGTGGCCCGCGACGAGATCCTTCGCGGCGACGAACTCGAAGCCGCCGCCCACGTACGCGCGGAGGCGTCCGTGCGCGTAGTCGACGAGGGTCTTGCCCATGCGCGACGGCACGAAATCCCACGGGCCGAGCACGGCGCACGACGTCGCGATGACGACGTCGAGCCCCTCGGCGCAGGCCTTCAGCGCCTCGTGCTCGACGAGGACCTTCGTGCGGCCGTACGGCAGGTGCTCGTCGAACGGATAGAACGGCATCGCCTCGTTCGAAGGCTTCGACGGCTCGCGGGGATCGTAGCCGACGGCGCTGAACGAGCCCGTGACGACGACGCGGGCGAGCTTCGCCTCGCGCGCGGCGCGGAGGAGGTTCGCCGTGCCCGTGACGTTGCACGCGTAGAGATCGCGCAGCTCGTCCGGATCGCCGCCGAGCGTCGAGATCTTCGCGGCGACGTGGAACGCGGTCTCGCACCCGGCCACGGCGCGGCGCACGAGCTCGGCGTCGCGCAGATCGCCGATCACGCGGTCGACGCGGCGGCCGGTCGCGGCCTCGAGCGCGTCGATCGCTGCGGCGTCGTCGCCCTCGCGCAGCAGCACGCGCACGTCGCGCCCGTCGCCGAGCAGGCGATGCACGAGGTTCGCGCCGACGTGGCCGGCCGCGCCCGTGACGAACACCTTGCCTTCGAAGCGTCGCTCGGCGCGCGCGCGGCCCGTCGTGTCTTGGTCGTCTTGCATGATCTCGATCCGGCTCGCGTGCGCGGGCGGCAAGGGGGGCTCGGGCGGGCGCGCCGTGCGCGCGAGCGTGCCGAGGCGACACCGTTCGAAGAGCGTGACGAGGGCGGCGTCGTCGCCGGCGCCCTCGACCGCGGCGGCGAACACGGCGCGGACCAGCGCGTGCGAGACGGTCGGAGCGCGGCCGCGCACGAGCGAGTCGCGGCCCTCCTCGACCTCGCGCAGCGTCGCGAACGCGAGCGCGAGCGGCACGGCGCAGAAGAGCCGCACGGCCTCGCCGCCGCGCCCCGGCCACGCGAGCGTGTAGGCCGCGGCGCGCTCGAGGTGCTCGCGCGCCACGGCGCAGAGCCTGCGCAGCATCGCGAGCGCGCGCGGCCGGTACGCCGGGTCGAGCACGCGATCGAGCGGCACGCCGTGCGCGTCCGCGAGCGCCTCGGGCAAGAAGCAGTCGCCGCGCTCGAGGTCGCTCGCGACGTCCTTCGCGATGTTCACGAGCTGGAGGCCGAGGCCGAAGCTCTTCGCCTGCTCGCGGAGCCACGCCTCGCCGTCGCACGCGAGCGCGGCCGCGCCGCCGATCGTCGGAAGGAACAGCGACGTGAGCAGCCCGCCGACGGTCCCGGCGACGAAGTAGCAGTAGCGCTCGAGGTCGGCGAGATCGCGCAGGCGGAGGCCCGACGCCGACGCGTCGGCGCGCGCCGCGTACTCGCGCATGCCGCGGGACATCTCGGCGACGTGCGGCGTGATCGCGGCCTGCTGCGCCCCCGGCAGCGCGCGGAAGACGCGCAGCACGGCGCCGGCCTTCGACGCGAGCTCTCGCTCCGCGTCCGTCGGGCCGAGGTTCTTCTCCCTCGCGCGCGCCTCGAGCGCCTCGACGCTTCCGCCGGCCAGCGCGGCGTCGAACGCGTCGAACAGCTCGGCGCGGGCGCCGCGGATCTTCGGGTCGTCCTCGATCGTGTCGACGAGGCGGCAGAGCAGGTACGCGGTGCCGACCGCCTCGCGCAGCGACGCGGGGAGGGCCTGGATCGAGAGCGCGAAGGTGCGCGAGACCCGCGGGAGCGCGGCGTCGCAGAAGCTCCTGTCGTCCTCGATCACGCGGTGACCTCGCTCGCTTTGTCCAGAGGCCACAAGCCGCGCGCGCGGGGCGGCCTCCGGTGCCCCGCGCCACGATTCCACGCCCCGCCACCGGGTCTGCCCGGAATCCACGGGCGTGATACCTCGAATCGGCGCGCGCCGTCACCCATCCTGGAAGAGCGAACGGGAGCTTCGTGCGGCGTCACCGGGGCATCTGCGCAGGCGCGAAAGCCGCTTCGCGCGCTCGCGTCCGTGCGAGCGAGATCGCTGCGCGACTACTTCTTCTTCGCGGGCGCGACCTTCACGAATTTGAGCGTCATGCGGTCGCTCTCCCCGATCGCGGCGTACTTGTCGTGATCCTTGTCGCCGTTGCGGTACGTGGGAGGCAGGGCCCAGACGCCTTCGCTGTAGTCCTTCGTGTCCTTCGGGTTCGCGTTGATCTCGCTCTTGCCCGCGAGCTTGAAGCCGGCGGCCTCGGTCTCGGCGATGACCCACGCCTCGGGCAGGTAGCCCTTCTTGGCGCTCGCGGTGGGGTCGGCGCCGGCGGCGGCGCGGTGCTCCACGATGCCGAGGACGCCGCCCGGCTTCAGCGCCTTGCTGATCTCGGCGAGCCACGCGCCGTAGAGGCCGTTGTTCTTCATCCCGTGCACGCCGCGCATGATGAGGACCATGTCGGCGGTGCCGTCGAGGCCGAGCTTCGGCGCCTTCGAGTCGATGACGATCGTCTGCACCTTGCCGTAGGCCTCCGGCGCGTGCTCGAGGAACGCCTTGAAGCGTTGGCCGTAGAACGTCGGGCGCTTGTCCGCCGGGCCGTTCGGGTCCGTGTTCGTCGCGACGTACCTGCCCTTCGCGGCGAGCGCCGGCGCGAGGATCTCGGTGTACCAGCCCTCGCCAGGGCCGACGTCGACGACGGTCATCGTCGGCTTGAAGCCGAAGAACTCCATCGTCTCGCGCGGGTGGCGGTACGCGTCGCGCGCGACGTCGGCCGGCCGGCGCTGCGGGCCCGCGAGCGCGGCCTTGAGCGCGGCGTCGCCGCTCGGGTAGCTCTTGTCGGCGAGCGCCTTCGCCTTCGCGTGGAGGTCGGGCGTCCAGCGCGCGCTCTCGATCTTCTCGGACGCCTCCCACTTCGCGCGGTCGTCGGCGAGCTCCTTCGCGTCGGCCGCGGCCTTCTTCTGCGCGACGGTGAGCTCGGGCGGCGGCGGCGTGGCGGCCACGGTCTCGACCGGCGGAGGCGGTGGCGGAGGCGCCGCGGGCTCGGGCGCGGGTTCGGAAGCGCAGGCGACGAGGGTGAACGCGGCGCCGACGAGCGTAAGAGTGCGTTGCGACATGTGCGCTCGTTAGCGCGTCGGCTCGACCACGGGAAGACGCTCGCCCTTCACCCGGCGGGCGATTCGACCGGTTTCGGCCCAGACGCTCGCGCTTTGCGCCGCCCGGCGACCCTCGGTACGCTGCCCTTCGAAAGAGAGACCGTCATGACGAAGCCGCTCCTCCGCATGCTCTCCGCCGCCGTCGTGGCCCTCGGCGTCGCCTTCGTGTTCGCGCCCATCGGCACCGCGAGCGGCGACGACTGCGACAACGCCTGCACGACGAAGCGCACCACGTGCGACGCCGCCTGCACCGCCAAGCAGCAGGTCTGCATCATCCAGTGCGGCATCCCCGGGTCGGCCGGCTACAACGGCTGCATCCAGAAGTGCAGCAACGACCAGAGCAACTGCTCCGTGCAATGTCGCGGCGAGCAGGAGGTCTGCAGGCTCCAGTGCAAGGCGCCGAAGTGACGTCGACGGGGCCCCAGCCCCCGACCTCGTGCGTCACCCTTGTTTCGCCGCGATTCTGACGCGACGCGTGATTGAAGTGCGCGCGGCGGGGTACTAGATAGCGGCTCCAACATGAGCGCCATCGTCGACGAGCAAACGTCCCCGCCCACGAGTCTCACGAGCCTGCCTCCGCGGGCCGGCAAGTACGAGTTCTTCAAGGTCATCCAGGGCTACCTCGACGAGGCGGCGCACCTGATCGATCTGCCCTCGTACATCACGACGATCCTCAGCCAGCCGAAGAACGAGATCATCGTCAACTTCCCCGTGAAGATGGACGACGGCTCGATCCGCCTCTTCAAGGGCTACCGGATCCAGCACTCGAACGTGCTCGGCCCGTACAAGGGCGGCATCCGCTACCACTCGACCGTCTCGCTCGACGACCTCAAGGCGCTCGCGGCGATGATGACGTGGAAGTGCGCGCTCCTGAACCTGCCGCTCGGGGGCGGCAAGGGCGGCATCAAGTTCGACCCGAACGAGGTCTCACGCGCCGAGCTCCAGCGCATCACGCGCCGCTTCTTCCACGACCTCGGCCTCAACATCGGCCCCGAGACCGACATCCCCGCGCCCGACGTCGGCACCGACGCGAAGACGATGGCGTGGGCCATGGACACGTACATGAACACGGTCGGCTCGTTCTCGAAGCAGGCCGTGAAGGGCGTGGTCACGGGCAAGCCCGTCGCCGCCGGCGGCACGCTCGGCCGCGAGAAGGCCACGGGGCAAGGAGTCGTCCACTGCATCACCGAGTGGGCGAGCGACAAGGGCTTCAACCTCGGCGGCTCGACGCTCATCGTGCAGGGCTTCGGCAACGTCGGCTCGAACACGGCCGTGATCTTGTCGAAGCTCGGCGCGAGCACGATCGCCGTCGGCGATCACACGGGCTACCTCTACAACCCCGAGGGGTTCAACCCGCACAAGCTCCAGGACTACGTGAAGAAGAACCGCTCGATCGCCGGCTACCCCGGCGGCAAGGCGGTCACGCGCGAGGAGTTCTTCAAGGTCAAGGCGGACATCTTCATCCCCGCCGCGCTCGAGAACCAGGTCGGCGTCGAGGAGGCGTCGGCCCTTCAGGTGCGCCTCGTGGCCGAGGGCGCGAACGGCCCGTGCACGCCCGAGGGCGAGAAGGTCCTGCTCGAGCGCGGCATCGACATCCTGCCCGACGTGCTCGCGAACTCCGGCGGCGTGACCGTCAGCTACTACGAGTGGGTGCAGAACAAGCGCAGCGAGTCGTGGACGCTCGAGGAGGTCGACACGCGCCTCGAGAAGGCGATGAAGCGCGCCTACCGCGAGGTCGTCGAGGCGGCGCGCACGCGCAAGTGCTCGCTCCGCGTGGGCGCCTACTGCGTCGCCCTCCAGCGCATCGCCGCAGCGTACGGCGAGCGCGAAATCTTCCCCTGAGCCGGTCGCTCGGCGCCGAGACGGGCGCATCCGCTCCGCTGCGGTGCTCGGCGTACCCATGTACGCCTGCGCTCCGTTGCTCGCGGCTGCACCCGTCTCGGCGCCGATCGCCTTCGCCTCAGACGGTGGCTCCGAGTTTCAATTTCGGACAGCTCTTGAGGCTTCGCTAGCGGTCGGGCGTACCATCGCGCGGGCGACCGACGCGCGCCTCGACGGCGCGAATGGGCGAGTGGCGGAATTGGTAGACGCGCTGGGCTTAAAACCTGGTTCGCTGCGGGTTCGACTCCCGCCTCGCCCACCTCGACGGACGCGGCGTCACTGCCAGCAGCCGTACGCGTTGCAGCCGCCGGTGCACGTGTTCCAGCAGCCGTAGGCGTTGCAGCCGCCCACGTCGCGGCAGCCGTAGGCGTTGCAGCTTCCGTCGGGCGTGCTCCAGCAGCCGTAGGCGTTGCAGCCGCCGCCGTCCGCGATCGACGCCGCTGCGGGCGCGCTGCCGGCGGGCGGCTGCGCAGCAGACGCGGTGCCGGCCGCGCCGACGACGACGGCGAACGCGAGCGCGAGCGAGGCGAGGACGTGCTGGATCTTCATGGCGATGTCTCCGAAGGGCGCGCGCACGCGGGAGCTGCCTTCGACCCATTCGAGGCGTTCCCGCGGCCCTGCGCGCCGCGGCGGAGGCTTCAGCAAGCGCGAGGCCACGCGCGCCGCACCGCGTGAAGCACGCTGATCCGGCGCGTCATTCGCTCGCACGCGTCCGCGAGGGCGACACGTGTCCGGCGGCGCGACGCGAAGACAGCGTGATGAATCGGCGACGCGCTCGACACGACGGGCGGCGGGGTCGCGCGGCCGCGAAGTTCGGAGCGCT
>DASYCF010001336.1:0-11465 GCA_036500365.1 Byssovorax sp. | reverse complement strand
GTGAGCGCCTGGTAAAAGACGATGCCGAGCGACCAGATGTCGGCGCGGTGATCGATCGACTTCGACCCGCGCGCCTGCTCGGGCGACATGTAGAGCGGCGATCCGAGCATCGACCCCGTGCGCGTGAGGCCGGTCGTGTCGGTCGCGTTCGCCTTCTCCATCTTGATCTTGGCGATGCCGAAATCGAGCAGCTTCACGATGCGCGTCTTCTTCGGCGGACCGCCGGGCACGTCGGGCGGGAGCTCGCGCTCGGCGAGGTAGATGTTCGCCGGCTTGATGTCGCGGTGGACGACGCGCGCCTCGTGCGCCTTCGCGAGGCCGATGCACACCTGGCCGATGACGCGGAGCGCGAGGTCTGGCGTGAGCGGGCCGACGCGGTGGAACAGGTGATGGAGATCCTCGCCCGTGAGGTACTCCATGACCATGAACGGCTGATCGTTGGTCTCGTCGGTGCCGGTCGCGAGCACGCGGACGATGTGCTCGGTGTCGATGCCGGTCGCGGCCTTCGCCTCGCGGTGGAAGCGGCCGACGAGCGCCTTGTCGCGCGCGATGTCGCCGGTCTGGATGACCTTGATCGCGACGCGCTCGTGCGACTGGCTCAGCGCCTCGTACACGGCGCCCATGCCCCCGCTGCCCAGTTGGCGCACGATCTCGTACTGGCCGGCGAGGGTCTGACCGATCACGTCTGCGGGATGCTAGGGCAGCCGAAGATCGGCCGCAACATGGGGACATTTGCGCGCGAGGCGACTACCCTGCGCGCCGACATGGTGGAGGGCCGAGATGGAGCGAGGCCGCCGTCCTCGCGCGACGTCGCGGGCGAGGATTTCCTCTTCCATCTGTACCGCGGCAGCGAGCTCCTCCAGGACAACCGCGTCCACGACGCGAAGGCCGAGCTCGAGCAGGCGCTGAATCTCCAGCCGAGCGACCCGAAGGGGCAGGATCTCCTCGGCATCGTCTACTTCCGGCTCGGGATGTACCCGCGCGCGATCGAGATCTACGAGCGGCTCATCCGCCTGCACCCCGAGGCGGTCGAGCCGCGCATCAACCTCGCGCTCTCGTACTTGAAGACGGGGCAGCCGCAGAGCGCGCGCGCGGAGCTCGAGCGCGTGGTCGAGCAGCAGCCCGGGCACAGCCGCGCGTGGGGCTAACTCGGGCTCGCGTTCCAGCGCATGGGCGACTACGAGCGCGCGAGCCACGCGTTCGCCGCCGGCGGCCACGACGCGATGGCGCGCCGGCTGCTCGAGATGAGCGGCCAGGGCACGATGTCGCTCCGCCCCGAGCCGCTCGCGCAGCCGGCGCGCGAGATGCGCAAGGCCGCGGGCGAGGCGTTCCAGGAGCTCGACCGCACCGACGCGTTCCGGCCCGCGAGCGATCAGCGGCGCATCCCCTCCGGCACGTGGACGGCGATCGAGCCGGGGCGCGAGCCGCTCGCGGCGTCGGCGCCTGCGTTCCCGCCCTCGCTCGCGCCGGCGGATCTCGGCGCCTCCCCCGGCGCGCACGCGGGCTCCGCTGCCGCGAGCCGAGACCTCACGCCCGAGGCGCTCGAGCCGTCGCTGTCCGTACGCGCGTTCACGGCGCCGCCCTCGAGCGACGGGCGCGGCCCACCGAGCGACGTCGCGATCTCGTCGGTCGGGCACGCGGTCGTCGTCACGCCACCGCGCCGCGCGGTCGACGTCGCGCAGGCCGAGCTCATCGTGTTTCCGCGCGATCACACCGTGGCGGTGCACCCGAGCGGCGTCGTGCTCGTCCAGGCGGCGACCGGCTTCGCGACGCGCCTCGAGTGCGTGCGGAGCTTCGCGTACGCGGTCGGCTGGAAGAGCGCGCCGCTCCACCGCAAGACGCGGGGCCGCACCCTCGACGAGCCGCTCGGCGGCGCCGCGTCGCCCGTCGTCGAGATCTCCGGCCGCGGTGAGCTCGTGCTCGGGCCGGCGCTCGGGCAGCGTCTCCTCGCGCTCGCGATCGACGCCGACCCCGTTTACGTGCGCGAGGACGCGCTCGTCGGCTTCGAGCCCGGCGTGTCGTACGAGAACGGCCGGCTGCCGGTCGGCGACGGCGAGGCGATCGCGATGGTGCAGCTCCGCGGCCACGGCGCCGCGGTCGTGACGGCGAGCGAGCGCTCCGCCGCGCTCGAGATCGGCGAGGGCAAGAGCACCGCGCTCCGCGCCTCGCGCGTGCTCGGCTGGGTCGGCCGCGTCGTGCCGCGCGGGCTGTCGCCGAGCGAGGCGCCGGGCGCGCTCCGCGGCTTCGTGACGTTCGCGGGCGAGGGCATGGTGCTCGTCGATGAGCGCTGACACGCCCGGCCCGGCGACGAAGCGCGAGGCGCGCCGAATCCGCCGGAAGACCTTGTGGGAGGACGCGAAGAACCTCCCCAACATGCTCACGTTCCTGCGCGTGCTCATGATCCCGGCGGTCATCGTGCTGCTCGACCGCGGCTCGCCGCGCGCCTGCTACTGGGCCGCGTGGGTGTATGGGCTCGCGGCGATCACCGATCTGCTCGACGGGTGGCTCGCGCGGCGCCAGGGGCTCGTGAGCGTGCTCGGCAAGTTCCTCGACCCGCTCGCCGACAAGCTCATCGTCGCGGCGACGCTCGTGTGGCTCGTGCCGATGGGCCGCATCCCGGCGTGGGCGGTCGTGCTCCTCATCTCGCGCGAGATCACGATCACGGCGCTGCGCTCGATCGCCTCGAGCGAGGGCATCGTCATCGCCGCTGGCAGCGAGGGCAAGGCGAAGACCGCGCTCCAGATGATCGGCATCATCTGCCTGATCCTCGGCTACCCGTACCGGATCCACCTCGGGCTCGTGGACCTCGGCGTGCTCGACCTCGTGCACGTCGGAAGGCTGCTCATTTACGCGTCGCTCGTCTTCTCGATCTGGAGCGCGGCGCAGTACCTCGGCCTCTTCGCCGACGCGATCGACGCGCAGCGCAAGGCCGACGGCGCGGCGCGCGCGGCCGGCGGGCGGGACGACGACGATCCCGAGCCCGACGCCGCGCGATAGAACGCGCCGGCGAAACCTGGTAGGAGGACCGCGCCATGCGCGCCCGCCACGTCTTCGGCTTCCTCGGCTTCGTCGCACTCCTCTACGCGGCCGTGCCCGGCTGCGGAAACGAGGGCGAGGGGCAGCAGTGCAGCGTCGACAACGGCAACGACGACTGCGAGACCGGGCTCCTCTGCACGGACCACAACACGCTGCACACGCAGGTCGACATCTGCTGCCCCGCCGCCAACCCGACGAACCCGGCGTGCATCCCCGGCGCGCTCGGCACGTCGAGCTCCAGCTCGTCGAGCTCGAGCGCCGTCACGACGACGACCACCTCGGTCACGACGGGCGCGGGCGCTGGTCGTCGACGAGCCGCGGAGCGGCGCGCGCACGCTCATCGAGACCGGCATGGGCCGCCGCTGGACGAAGAAGGAGCGCGAGATCTACGCGCTCGCCGACACGCCCGACGTGCCCGACGTGCTCCGCGCGGCCGGCGTCGACCCCGACACGATCACGCACGTCGTCCTCACGCACCTCCACTGGGATCACGCGGGCGGCGCGGTCGTGAAGCGCGACGACGGGTCGCTCGCGCTCGCGTTCCCGCGCGCGCGCCACGTCGTCGGCAAGGCGTGCGCGGCGTACGCGGCCGCGGCGTCCGACAAGGACGCGGGCAGCTTTCGCCCCGACGACGTGGAGCTCGTGCTGAGCGCGCCGTCGACGCTCCTCTGGGAGGGCGGCGAGCTCGCGCCTGGGCTCGACGCGACGCTCTCGAACGGCCACACGCCCGGGCTCGTCGTGCCGTGGGCGCGCGAGCGCGACGGCAAGCCGCCGCTCGCCTTCCCGACCGACCTCGTGCCGACGAAGAGCCATCTTCGGCCGAGCTGGGTGATGGCGTACGACACCGAGCCGGTCGTCAGCGTGCGCGAAAAGCAGGCGCTGTTCGACGAGCTCGCGAAGCTCTCGGGCGAGCTCGTGCTCTACCACGACCCGCTCGTCGAGGCGGCGCGCGCGGTCGCGACGAAGCACGGCCCCGAGCTCGAGCCGTGCGCGCTGTCGTGACGGTCACGTCTTCGCGGCGAGGCGCTTCACCGGCGGCGAGAAGCGCGCGGTGAACCAGCGCGCGATGCCCGGGAACCACAGCGCCACGGCGTACATCCGCGGGTAGACGATGCGCGAGCGTCGACGCTCGACGCCGCGCCGGATCATCCGCGCGAGCTCCTCGGTCGTGCCCTGCGGGCTGAGGCGCAAGAGGAGCGAGGTGTCGTAGGCGGCGTAGCCCTTCCGCGCGAGCTCGGTGTCGACCGGCCCCGGATACACCGTCATCACGTGCACGCCCGTGCCGCGAAGCTCGCCGCGCAGGCCCTCCGACGCGTTGCCGAGGCCGCCCTTCGCCGCGTTGTAATAGTACATGCCGGGCATCGGCGTGAGGCCGGCCATCGAGGCGACGTCGACGATGGCGCCCGCGCCGCGCGCGAGCATCCCCGGCAGCACGGCGCGCGTGAGGCGCATCGGCGTGAAGACGTTGAGCCGCAGGATCTCTTCGCCCCTGTCGACGTCGGCCTCGTCGGTCGCGCCGACGATCTGCGCGCCGGCGTTGTTGACGAGCACGTCGATCGGCCCGAGCGCGGCCTCGGCCGGGGCGATCCAGTCGCACGCCTTCGAGGGATCGGAGAGGTCGGCCGCGAAGACGGCGGTCTTGCCGCTCATCTCCTTTGCGATCGCGTCGAGCCGCTCCTTGCGACGCGCGACGAGGGTCACGCTCGCCCCTGCGCGGCCGTACTCGCGCGCGATCGCCTCGCCGATCCCCGCGGACGCGCCGGTCACCGCGACGTGCATGCGCGGACCTTACAAGCGTTCGGCCGACGCGGACGACGTTTCTCGGGGCACCGCCACGACGCGCGCAGGCGTGACGACGGCGTCGGCGAGCGGCGCTCGCGCGTGCGCGCCCGGCCACACGATCACGCGCTCGAGGGCGCCCTCGCCCTCGACGTTGGCGCCGGCGCCGACGATCGACCGCGCGATCTCGACGCCGGCGGCCACGCGCGCGCCGGGGCCGACGAACGAATCGGCGCCGCGCGCGGCGAGCCAGGCGAGGTTCGCGGCGAGGTACGCGCCGATCGTCCCGACGTCGTGCCACGGCTTCGTGTACGCGGACGCTCGGACGAGACCGCCGCGGCGCAGCGCTGGCAGGAGCGCGTCGCCGACGAGGCAGCCCTGGCTCGGCAGGACGGCGCGCAGCTCGGCGCCGAGCACCATCGCGCCGAGGTAATCGCCGCCCGATACCTCGTCGCCGAAGCGCTCGCCGCGGAGGCGCACGACCGCGCCGCGCGCGTCGAGGCCGACGGTCCCCTGCCCGACGGCGCGCGGCGCCACGGCCAAGGTCGCGAGCGCGCTCGACGCTGCGTGCGCCGCGAGCATCGCCTCGACGTCGAGATCGGCCGCGAGATCTCCGTTCCAGAGCACGATCTCGCCGTCGCCGAGCGCCGTGCGCGCGTTCGCGACGCCGCCGGCGGTGCCGAGGATCGCCGGCTCGTGGACGGCGACGAGCCCGAGGGCGGCGACCTCGGCCGCGAACGCCCCGGCGAGGTGGTGCGTGTTGACGACGAGCGGCGCGACGCCGGCCGCGGCGAGGCGCGAGGCCGCGTGCGCGACGAGCGGCCGGTCGCCGAGCCACACGAGCGGCTTCGGGAGCTCGTCCGTCAGCGGTCGGAGGCGCGTGCCGAGCCCTGCCGCGAGGATCATCCCGGCCGTCATCGCGACGAGCCTAGACCGCGCGCTCGCCGCGGACAAAAATCGACACGCCGAAAAGTCGCCCGTCTCGGCGGCGCATGGTAGGGCCCGTTCGTGCGCACCAAGGCTCGTCGGAAGAGGCTCGGAGGCGGCGTCGTCGCCGCGGCGATGGGCGTCGTGCTCGCCGTCGTCACGTTCTCGCTCTCGGTGCCGAGCTGCGGGACGGACGCGGTGGGGGTCGACGCGTGCCGGCAGATCGAGAACGCGCGGTGCCAGGCCTCGGTCGCCTGCGGCTTCACCGCGGCGGACGTCACGAGCTGCGTCTCGTTTTATCACGACCAGTGCCTGCACGGCCTCGAGAACGCGACCGCGGAGCCCGCGCAAACGAACATCGATCTGTGCATCGCCGCGCTCGACGCGGTCGGCACGTGCGCCGCGCAGGGTGATCTCACGATGGCCGACTGCACGCCCCCGGTGACGCTCAACCCGGCGCTTGACGGCGGCTTGATCGACACGGAGACGCCATGCCAGGTGCTCCAGCACGAGCCCGAGGACTTGAACGACTGCGCGTTCATCGTCGAGCCGCTGGACGCCGGGACGGGCGGCGGCGGCAGCGGCGCGGGCGGCTCGTTCATCCTCTGATCGCGGCCTGCGACAGCGAAGACACGGCGCTCGAAAACACGCGCGGCGATCGCGCTCGAGGCTGGCGCCCACCGCGTCGTTCGACTACCTCGGAGCCCGTGAGGCTTGGGTCGATCTTCGTGGCGGGAGCCGCCGCCGCGCTCTCGCTCGGCGCCACCGCGTGCGCCACCGAGACCACGCTCGAGAGCGGCCTCTCCGTGCCCACGGGCGTGCTCGTGAACCCGTCTGATTTCCTCGGCGACGTCGCGTGCTCCACGCGCCCCGGCGGCATGCAGAGCTACGTCGCCACGCTGATCGACGTCGGCGATCCGCTGAACCCGTTCACGCTCCCGTCGAGCCCGGCGACCGCGTGCTCGCTCGGGACCGACTTCCGCTACGTGGTCGAGGGGCACCCGTACCTCGCCGAGGTCGACGGGTACACCGAGCCCGCGCTCGATCTCGTGCCGCTCGGCGGCGCCGCGTCGGGGAGCCGCCACATGCTCGCGATCAACACCGAGGTTCAGGTCTCGCCGCGCTGGACGGGCGCGTGCGGCCTCGGCTCCGCGCCGGCCGTCGCCTCGTTCGACGACGACGTGCCCGTCGCGAACTGCGAGCCGCTGACCGACCACGCGGGCGCGTCGACGACCGGGATCGAGGTCGACCCGACGGGCACGATGCCGACCGCCGGCTCGTGCACGGCGGACGCGGGCGACGTCGCGTCGTTCGACGTCTTGCCGCGCGGCTCCGCGCTCGCGCCGATGAACGGCGTCGTCTGCGAGGACACCGAGGGCGCGCCGTCGCACACGGTCATCTACGACGTCGGCGTCGCCGCAGGCACCGACTACACGTTCCAGATCCTCGCGCGCGGCGCGGACGGCGGCGTCGTCGGCGTCGCGGAGTGCTTCGCGACGGCGCAGGCGAACCTCGTCGTCCTCGCGTCGTGCGACCCCCTGTCGCCGTAGCTTCTCGGCGAACGAAAAGCGGGCCCGGCGCCGCGCCTCGCGCGCGGCCACACGAACGGACACATCAAGTTGAGCACCGAAGACAGCACCAACGTCCCGCAGAAGCTGCCCGTGAGCATCCAGGACGAGCTCCGCACGAGCTACCTGGACTACGCGATGAGCGTCATCATCGGGCGCGCCATCCCGGACGTGCGCGACGGCTTGAAGCCCGTGCACCGGCGCATCCTCTACTCGATGAGCGAGCAGAAGATCGGCCCCGGCGGCGCCCACAAGAAGTGCGCGCGCGTCGTCGGCGACGTGCTCGGCAAGTACCACCCGCACGGCGATCTCTCGGTCTACGACGCGCTCGTCCGCCTCGCGCAGCCGTTCAGCCTTCGCGCGCCGCTGATCGACGGGCAGGGCAACTTCGGCTCGGTCGACGGCGACTCGCCCGCGGCCATGCGTTACACGGAGGCGCGACTCGCGCGCATCTCGAACGAGCTCCTCGCCGACCTCGACAAGGAGACGGTCGACTTCGTCCCGAACTACGACGACAGCGAGCTCGAGCCGAGCGTCCTCCCGGCGAAGTTCCCGCAGCTGCTCGTGAACGGCGCGGGCGGCATCGCCGTCGGCATGGCGACGAACATCCCGCCGCACAACCTCGGCGAGATCGTCGACGCGACCGTCGCGATCATCAAGGACCCGGACATCTCGAGCGCGGATCTCTTGCACATGGTGCCCGGCCCGGACTTCCCGACGGGCGGCATCATCTACGGGCGCAGCGGCATCGAGCAGGCGTACCTGACCGGGCGCGGCTCCATCACGATGCGCGGCCGCACCGTCGTCGAGAAGACGCACAAGGGCGACCGCGAGCAGATCCTCATCACGGAGATCCCCTACCAGGTCAACAAGGCGCGCCTCGTGGCGAAGATCGCCGAGTGCGTGAAGGACAAGCGCATCGAGGGCATCAGCGAGGTGCGCGACGAGAGCGACCGCGAGGGCATGCGCGTCGTCATCGAGCTGAAGAAGGACATCTTCCCGCAGGTCATCATCAACCAGCTCTACCGGCTGACGGATCTGCAGGCGACGTTCGGCGTGATCAACCTGTCGATCGCGCACGGCAAGCCCGCGGTGCTCAGCCTGAAGGAGACGATCGTCCACTTCATCGAGCACCGGCGCGAGGTCGTCACGCGCCGCTCTCGCTTCGAGCTCCGCCAGGCCGAGGCGCAGCGCGAGATCGTCGAGGGGCTCGGCATGGCGACGAGCGACATCGATCGCGTCATCGCGACGATCCGCGGCTCGCGCGACGCGGACGAGGCGCGCACGAACCTGCTCGCGCTGCCGCTGCGCGGCCTCGGCGATTTCCTCAAGCGCGCCGGCCGGCCCGAGGCCGAGTGCGCCGCCGCCGACGCGAAGGGCGACTACTTCCTCTCCGAGCGACAGGCGAAGGCGATCCTCGAGATGCGCCTGTCGCGCCTCACCGGCCTCGAGCGCGAGAAGCTCGCGAACGAGTACGGCGCGCTCGCCGTCGAGATCGAGCGCCTGCGCGCGATCCTCGCCGACCCGTCGCTCTTGATGAGCGTCATCATCATGGAGCTCGAGGAGGTGAAGGCTCGCTTCGCCGACCCGCGCCGCACCGAGATCGTCCCCGCCGAGGCCGAGATCCAGATGGAGGATCTCATCCAAGAAGAGGACATGGTCGTGACGATCTCGCACGCCGGCTACCTGAAGCGCACGCCGACGTCGACCTACCGCCAGCAGAAGCGCGGCGGCAAGGGCATGGTCGGCATGGAGGCGCGCGAAGAGGACTGGGTGAGCCAGCTCTTCGTCGCCTCGACGCACTCGTTCGTCTTCTTCTTCAGCGACAAGGGCAAGGTCTACGTCAAGAAGGTCTACGAGATCCCGCAGGCTCCCCGAAACGCGAAGGGCCGCGCGATCGTGAACTTCGTCGGCATGGAGCCGGGCGAGAAGGTCGCCGCGATCACGCCGGTGCCCGCCTTCGACGACAAGACGTTCGTCGTCACGCTGACCGTCGGCGGCCAGATCAAGAAGACCGCCGTGCTCGAGTACGAGAACTACCGCGAGAAGGGCATCATCGGCGTCAAGATCGAGGAGAGCGACCAGCTCCTCTCGGCGGCCATCACCGACGGCGCGCGCGAGATCGTCATCGCGACGAAGGGCGGCATGTCGATCCGCTTCCCCGAGCAGGACGTGCGCCCGACCGGCCGCGCGACGATGGGCGTGCGCGGCATCGAGCTCGACGAGGCCGACCGGTGCATCGGCATGTGCGTCTCGAGCGAGGCGCGGAGCCGCGTGCTCGCCGTGTGCGAGCGCGGCTACGGCAAGCAGACCCCGCTCGAGGAGTTCCGCCTCCAGAGCCGCGGCGGCAAGGGCGTCATCTTGATCGACGCGAGCGATCGCAACGGCCCCGTGATCGGCCTCGCGATGGTCGGCGCGAACGACGAGGTGATCCTCGTGACCGACCGCGGGCAGATGCTCCGGACCAAGGTCAACGAGATCCGCGAGACGGGCCGCAACGCGCAGGGCGTGCGACTGATGAACGTCGAGGACGAGGAGCGCGTCGTCGCGATCGACGCCTTCGAGGGCGAGCCCGACGGCGGCGCCGCGAGCGTGCCGCCGACCGAGGACGCAAACGGCGCGAGCAGCGCGCGCGCGAGCGAGCCTCCGCCGAACCCCGACGAGCCCGCCAGCTGAGGCGAGGCTCGCGCCCGCGAGCCCTGCTCAGTGACCCTGCGCGGAGAGCAGCTGATAGATCGCGTAAACGGTCGCGCTCTCGCGGTGCTCGAAGCGGATGCCCATGCGCGTCGGGCGGCCCGCCGAAGCGCGGCGCAGCCAGGCGATCTTGCCCCGCACGACGAGCGGGTCCCAGAGCGACGGCGTCGTGACCTCGAGCGTGACCGTGATCTCGCGCTCGAAGCGCGCGGCGGCGGTCGCGTCGTCCTCCGGGCGCGGCGGCTGGGTGAGCGCGACCCGCGACGGCGCGGCCGCCGCGATCGACGCGCGCGACGCGCGGCCGGCGGACGCTCCCTCGGCGCGCGCGCCCGACGCGTCACCTTCACCGGCGCCGACCGCGTCCCCGAGCTCGACGCAGGCGCCGCCGAGCCCGAGATCGCGGATGTTCACGTCCTGCGCGGCGCCGTCGCGCGACTTGAGCGAGGCGCGGAGCTCGGTGCGGCGGCGCGCGTGCGCGCGAAAGTGGTCGCGGATCATCATGGCGAGCTCAAGAACGGAGCGGACGGCCGGGGCGCACCCGCGCACGGCTCCGACGACGCCGCGGCGCCCACGTCCCTCGCATGCCGCTGCACCATTTCACCGAAGACGCCAACGTACTTGCGCCCGAACCCCAAAGAGAAGGTAACATGCGCGCACGTCTACGCGCTTGCGCCGTCACCACGCGCCGGCAGGACACGCGGACGAGGAGCTCGAAGCCTACATGGCCCAGGACACGCGTAAGGATCCGCGAGCGAAGGTGCTCAGCATGACCGTCCGCTACAAGAGCGCGACGGTCGATGAGTTCATCGAGCATCACTCGCATGACGTGAGCCGCGGTGGCATCTTCATCAAGACGCCGTCGCCCTTCCCGCCCGGCACGCTGCTGAAGTTCGAGATCCGCATCCAGGACGAGCAGTCTGTCCTCGCGGGCGTCGGGCGCGTCGTCTGGAAGCGCGAGTCGGCGGAGGCCGGCACCGAGACGCCCGCAGGCATGGGCGTGAAGTTCATCAAGATCGACGACAAGTCGAAGTCGCTCATCGCGCGCCTCGTCGACGCGCAGGGCGGCGGGACGTCGGCGTTCGACAACGGCAAGCCCGCCGAGGCCGAGGCGGCCACGCCCGCCGCCGCCAAGAAGGACGAGCCCAAGAAGGACGAGAAGGCGCCGCCGCCGAAGCGCGCGTCGACCATGCTCGGCCTCGGCTCGATCGGCAGCTCGTCGAAGGACGACAAGAAGGACGAGGGCAAGAAGGACGAGGCGAAGAAGGACGAAGCCTTCTTCCCGAAGACCGAGCCCGAGAAGGACATGCCTCCGCCGGAGGAGCGCACGGTCATGAAGCAGGCCGCGGAGCTCCTCAAGCAGGCGCTCGCCGAAGCGGGCAGCTCGATGGACGACGTCGGGACGACGAAGGAAGAGACGAAGCCGGAGCCGGCGAAGGCCGAAGAGGCGAAGCCCGCGAAGGA